>CAYJUY010000012.1:0-9401 GCA_964373485.1 uncultured archaeon | reverse complement strand
ATAGACTTAAGCAAATTGATTTAAAACTTCGGCGAGAAAGAACAAGACAAGAAATGAAACTCATGAGTGAAGCCAGAGGTCATGGCGTGCTTACACCAAAAATAATTTCATCAGATGAAAAATCTTATAAAATTTTGATGGAAGAAATAAATGGTATATTAATAAAAGATTTTCTACAAGAAACAAAAAATGTTGGAAAAAATTGTTTTCAAATTGGTGTCAATATAGGTAAGCTACATTCTGCAGGAATAATTCATGGAGATTTGACAACATCGAATATGATTTTGAAAGATGGAAAAATTTATTTTGTGGATTTTGGACTTGGTTATTTTTCGAAAAGAATTGAGGATATGGCGACTGATTTAAGCGTGTTAGCAAAAGCTTTACATGCTACACATTACAAAATTTCTAAAAATTGCTGGAAAGGAATTTTGAAAGGTTATAAATTAGAAAACAAAAAGGCAGCTGAAGTCTTTAAAAGAATTGAGGAAATAGAATTACGCGCGAGATACAAGACTATTTAGATTTAAAGTGAAAAATCCCAAGTGAATTATATGAACTTAAAAAATCTGTTGCATGGTCATAATAAATATGAAATGATTGAGAGGTACATGATTATTGGAATAATTCTTGGCGTACTAATTGCGGGTATAGGAATAGTATCAACAATTTTCGAGACGAAAGGAATCACAACCGCAATCGCACTTGTCGGAAGTTTTATAACTTTTGTTTTCACAGTAATTCTAGTCTTCTTCTGGCTCGTCAGGGGAGAAAAATAAAAAAGAGTTGAGAAAATGGCAAGGATGTACAGCAGGAAGAAAGGAAAACACGGCTCTAAGAAGCCTCCGATAAAATTAGTTCCGAAGTGGGTGAAATACAAGGGCAAAGAAGTAGAAGAAACAATTTTAAAACTTGCGAAGGAGAGGAAAAATTCCGCTTTAATCGGAACAATTTTAAGAGACCAATATGGAATTCCTGATGCAAGACTAGTGACGAAAAAGTCTGTCACTGAAATAATGCGAGAAAATAAATTGCATCCTGAAATGCCGGAGGACCTCATGAGTCTTTTTAGGAAAGCGGTTTTGTTGCGCGAACACATGGCGAGAAGCAAAAAAGATAAGAAAGCGCTCAAGGGTTTGGAGCATCTCGAGTCCAAGATAAGAAGACTCGTCAAATATTATTCTCGCGAGCGAAAAGTTCCGAAGGGTTTCCAATACGATCCCGAGAAAGTGAAACTTATTGTGCAGAAGTGATGTCAGCTTGTTCCTAGACGAGATTGAAAGAGTTGCCCGCGTCTCGAAGAATTTGCTGAAGGAAAAGAAAGTGAAAGTGCTTGCTCAATTCGATGCGGACGGCATAACCTCCGCGGCGATTCTTATCAAGGCGCTGACAAGAGAAGAATTAAATTTTGAAGTTCATATCCTCAAACAGCTCACTTCGGAGATAATTTCAAATTTAAAAATCGAAGAGAATGATCTGCTTGTTCTCGCAGACTTTGGCAGCGGACAACTGAATTTTTTGAAAGATGTGATAGAGAAAACTCAAGTTATAGTTCTTGACCACCATGAGCCCTTGGAAATTTCCCACTTGAATCTTTTTCACGTGAACCCTCTTCTTTTCGGCGAGGAGGAAATGTCCGCATCAATTGTCTGCTATTTGTTCGCGAAATTTCTCAACTTGAAGAATGTTGATTTGGTCGACATAGCGATTATCGGAGCCACTGCAGATGAAGCCGATCGGAAGTGGGAGTTCAGGGGATTGATTAAAAAAGTTTTGGAGGAAGGCGAGCTGATTGGAAAAATTTCGGTCGTGCGAGGGCTGAGGCTTTACGGAAGAAAAACAAGACCCCTGTACAAGTCGCTCGCGTTTACTTTCGACCCGTTCCTGCCAGGAATATCCGGATCTGAATCGAATGCGGCACAGCTTCTGTCTGATTTAGGAATATCGTTGAAGGAAGGGACAGATTGGAAGACGCAAGATGATCTGACAATCGAGGAACAGCAAAAACTTGCTTCAGCGCTGGTCATGTTGAGATCTCCTACGGAAGACGATGCGTCTGACATTTTTGGCGACATTTACACTTTGTTCGGCAGGCCAGAAGAGTTGCAGGATGTGCGCGAGTTTGCAACTTTGGTGAATGCTTGCGGAAGAACTGGAAATCATGACATCGCGATAAGACTTTTGCTCGGCGATTACTCGGTGATGGAAAATTGTTGGGAAGTAATGGAATTTTACAGAGGGATGATTAGCGATGGATTAAATTGGGTAAGAAGCAATCCGTCTCGCATAATTAAAGCGCCAAATGCAAATTTCTTGATTGCGCGTGATAGCATACCGGAAACAGTAATCGGGACTATTACAACGATCGTTTTGAATTCCGGAATTGTCGAAGTTGGCAAGCCTTTAATTGGACTTGCTTACACACAGGATGGAAAAATAAAAATCTCTGGGAGGATTTCAAAAGACTTAAAAGGGATAAACCTTAAAGATATAATCTCAAAAGCTGCCGTTGCAGTTGGTGGGGAGGGTGGCGGACATCTTTCCGCTGCTGGCGGTCTAGTACCCAAAAACAAAGAGGAAGATTTCATAAGAATCGTTGGCGGCGCACTTGAGGAGAAAAACGGTGAATTGATTGGCAGTAAAGAAAACTAAAACAAAAGCTTGGTATACCCTAATCTCTCCAGAAATTTTCGGCAGGAAAGAAATTGGAAAAACAATGGTCAGTGATCCGGCATTTTTGAAGGGAAGGACAATTATAGTTTCTGCGATCGATTTGACAAACAATTTCAGCAAATTCTATCTTAAGTTCAAGTTGCGCGTGAGCGAGCTTAACGGTGAGAAGGCTTACACCACATTCGACGGATCGGAGTGCATGCGCGATTACATTTCTAGAATGATTTTGAGGCGCATCAGGAGAATCGATACGATTCAAGATTTGAAAACAAAAGACGGCGTGCCGATACGCGTGAAGAGTCTCGCAGTAATTCCAAGAAAAGCCAAAAGCAGCATCGTGAAAATAATAAGAAAGCGCATACAGGATCTTGTGAAAAATATTGTGGAAGAATCGAAATTGGAAGATCTTGTGAATGGCATTGTCAACGACAAAGCAAAAATAGAAGTTTTGGACGAAATCAGGAAGATCTACCCTGTAAGAAATTTTGAATTCAGGAAAACGGAAGTTCTCAGATAAGCAGCTTGATTATATTCGTGCCGAAAACATTCACAAGTATTATTGCAAAAACTGCGATTGAAGTTATGTGAACAGCTGTTCTCGCCAGCTTATCGCTCTTGAACAACTTCGCGAATATCGCCTCCCACATATGGCCGCCATCGAAAGGTTTCATCGGAAGCATGTTGAATATTCCCACCCCGACGTTGAAGATGAAGAGCCAGAAGAATAGCTGGTACAGAGTAGTTATGTAAATTTGCCACTCGAAATATTGCGGCTTTAGTCCGAATGACAGACCAAGATAAGAACCTTCTCCTCCCTTAGGCGGCGAGATTGTTGTTAAAGAATATTTCCCTTTTTCTGTCGCAACCTCTACGGTGCTACCAGCAGGTATCTCTTCCAAAACTTTTGCAAGATCGTCAACTGTTTTAATTCCTACTCCGTTAACGCTGAGTAGCTTTCCCTCTACGCCAGCATTCGCTGCAGGAGTTCCAGGTATAGTTGCTTGGCCGAAAAATGCGTTTGCCATCAGGAAAAGAGCCAATGCCACAACAGCGCCCATCGCAAAATTTCCTAAGCTGCCGCCAGCAAAAATCTTCAACTTCTTCCACAAGTTCAACTTCTGAACTTTCTTCATGTCAGGATCGACGAAAGCTCCGAGTGGCAGGACGAAAAATGTCATGATGCCCCAGCTCTTCACAGGTATTCCAGACAGCCTAGCGAATATCGCATGCATCGGCTCGTGCACCGTGAGTATTACAAAAATACTGACAAGCCAGAACCAGAACGGCACGCCTATCACTCCAGTCGGGTACTCGAAACCACCGACAGTCGGAAGAATCGGCGATACAGCCTGCTGATTTTGAGTCGTGAAATAAATTATTGCAGCAAACCCACCTATCGAAGCTGCAAAACCAAGAACTATTCCAATTACACCAACGATTCCAAGAAACTTTCTGTGCGAGAATATCCATCTGTCCATGACATACTGGCCGCGCTTCCATCTTCGAATTATCAAGCCGTAGTTGAATTCAATATTTTTTCTGTCGAGGAGAAGCAAAACTCCGACTAATGCAAAAAAACCAATTACAGTTATAGTATCAAGTCCGATCGCCATAAAAACCATTGTAGATTCTTACTCTTCTCCTTTTTTAAGTTTCTCCCGAATCTTCACTACCATGTCTACGAAATCGTCTACTTTGTCCATAGTCAGCACGAAACCTTGCTTAGTTGGGCCCTTGTACTTTGCTGTGTTGGTCCAGACTCGAAAGTCGATTCTGTCCTCGCCCGAGTAATCTGTCTTATTGACAACGAGGACATTGTAATCATTGAGCTTGAACTCGCCTAGCTTCACAACCTTGACTTTTCTTTCCTCGCCCTCTTCCATAAGAATTATTTGTCGCATAGATATTAATGAGAAATTTATTTACAAAGTTTCCTTCTTAATAAGGAACAATAAAGTTGTTGCTAAAAAGAAGAATATAGAACCCAAATAGAAAATTATTTGAAAACCAAATTTACCTATCAAGAAGCCTCCAATAATTATTGCGATGCCACCAAAAATTCCAACAACAAGATCGTATTTCCCAATCTGTCTTCCTCTCTTATATTTTTTAGTCAAGTCACCGAGAAATGCTTTAGAAATAGTTAGTTCCATTGCCATAGCTATACCTAGAAATATTTGGATGATGTACAATTGAAATGTTGTTGTTACAAATGTGTAGAGGAAAAATATAAG
The DNA here is from genome assembly GCA_964373485.1 of uncultured archaeon. GTDB lineage: Archaea > Aenigmatarchaeota > Aenigmatarchaeia > CG10238-14 > SCSR01 > JABABT01. Next base: position 4,494 of record CAYJUY010000012.1, on the reverse strand, counting down.
CGAGTTTACATAACCAGTAAAAATCAGAAATGGACGTCTTCCTATTTTGTCAGAGTGTTTTCCTATGAAATAGGACGTAATAGCTTGAGCAAAAACTAAAAAACCAAAAGCTATCCCAAGATTTTGAATCGTTCCTCCAATTTGTTGAGCAAATACAACATAGAAAGGTCCAATTAAACTTAAAGCAAAAGTCCATATCGAAGCTGTTAGAGTAAATACCGAAAGACCGCTTATATTCTTCATAATTATAAATTATTTAGATATTATTTATGCGAAAAATTCCTCGAGAGGAACTCGATAAACATTTGAGTTCCTATTTTCGTGCGGAGAAGAAAGGCTCTGAACTAATTGCAAGATTAGCTGATTTTGCTCCAGGAGAGCAAGAAAAAGATTGGATTAGCATTTGGTCGAAGGAAGAGGCACATCATCACAGGCTTTGGGCAGCTGTTGCAGCAAACAGAAAATTCGAGCCCAGAGAAATGGATCAAAATGTTCGCAGGCTTTTCGAAATTACAGAGGGGTATGTGAACAACAAAAATTGGGCAGGTGCTACGGTTGGTGCTGCAGTTATTGAACATTTGTCAAATGCAGCTGCGCAATATTTGTATCACGAATCTGACGATGACATGAAAAGAGTCCATAAAAAAATTACTGGAGACGATTTAGGCCATTTAGATTTCGATGTGCACCAAATCTGGAAAGTTGCACAAACAAAAGAAGGAAGAAAACAAGTGATGGAAATTCACAAAAGATTTTTGAAGGAAATTCTTGAGTGGCCATTCCGGGAAGGAACAAGTGACATGGATATTGGCATTTTGAATGAGGCTTTTCAATTACACAGGAAAGCAATGAAAAAAATAGGAATTAATTTACCTGATATTCATTTTTCGAAAAATACTATTTTCAAAATCAAAAGAAGTTTCTTGAAGTTGTTAGTTTAAAAAATACAGGGGGTTGGATTCAAACCCACGAAAGAACTGTTCATATTTTTCTAACTCTTAGTTCCATCTCACTTGGATCGAAATAGACTCTTACTTTTTCACCTTTTCTGAAAACAGACTTCAGTTCTTTGGGCAAAGTAACTGCGATAGACCCCCCGAATTTAACTAATTTGCGCGATGTTTCTATTTTCGGGATAAGTTTTTCCTGCAACTTAATTGCGTCTTTCAACAGAACAAGCTCTTTTCCACACTTTGGGCAAGCAAAGACCCTAACTAATTCCCCGTGTATTCTTTCTCTCTTTTCTACCATTGCAGCCCTACATTTACATCTCATATTCTATCCCCAAACTTCTTTTCTTGCAGTAATTCCACAGGTTTTGAATTCCAGAAATTCTGGAAATTCCTCAAAAATAACATAGGCCATCCTTCTTTTTTTAATTGGTAACGCTGCGCGAAATTTATTTTTACCTTCTTTCCATATTTCACCATGTTGAACCACATCTTCGATTCTTCTAAATCCAAGTCTGTTTAATGCCCTTATCATAACATATTTGTCTATCGCAAATGGTTTTTCTCTTAGCTTGTCTGCTTTTTCTTTCGACAGTCTCCTCGACTTCATTCATATCTGTATATACGTTTTATATATACTTATATTTAAGTTTTAGAAACAGTCTGTGCAGGGGGTGGGATTCGAACCCACGAATGCACTAAGCAACCGACTCCTTTGGCCTCTTTTTTGTAGATGAAGCCGGCGGAATTGACCAGGCTATCCGACCCCTGCTCAATTGCCATTTTCGTATCTGCCAAGATAAGTGTCTGCGCTCTTCACGCCCACGAACTTCTCCAGGTCGGTCTTTCCGTACTGCCTGAAGTTCTTCGGGCTCTTGAAGAAGATCCACTGCTTGTACGGCACGACACCCGTGTAGCTCCTCGCGCTCTTGAATATGCTCTCCGATGCCGGCCCCTTCAAATCCTCCAAGTTGATCGGGTACGACTTCTCGTCGATCTTCAGGAAGGACGAATTCGCAATCGGGTCGAAGACGAAAATCCCAACGTGCACGTTCTCGTTCGGCCCGATTGTCACGAGCGGCTTTTCTTTGAATCCTAAAATTCTTTTTGTCTTTGGGTCAACTGAATATTGGCCGAATTCTGTTGGTATCCGGTTCGCACCCACGATTGTGACGCCGAAACCTTTTGCAACTCCCTTGAGATGGAACCTGATTAAGTCTTCCACGTCGATTGCGACGACATCGGACCCGTTGATGCACACGATTGGTTTCTTGGAATCCAGTTTTCCAGCTTTTATAGCTTCCTTAATCACGCCGGCGCGCCCGACTCTTCTGTTTTCCGGCTCGACCAAATATGTGAACTTGACATCGGTCTGCTTCGCGATGCTGTCGAGATGTCTAGTCAGAGTTTCGGCCTTGAACCAGAGAGTCGGGAATATATTTTTCATCCCGGCCTTCACAAAAGGAAGTATCGCCCAGTCTATCATCGGCCTCGGGTTCTTCCCTACTTCGGTCCTCGGCTTCACGACCTCGCCGTTCGTGACAGGAGCCCATCTCTCGCCCATGCCGCCGGCGTGCACGACCAGCTGGCAGTCCCGAATGTACTTCTTTACGTCCATTAAATCACTTCAATTTTATTTCCATTAATACTTTCCATTTTCCCGGAGCATACAAAGATATCTTGCGCATATCTTTAATTTCGTATCGCCTCTTTATTTTTTTAAAAGTTTTCCGGATGAAACCTTTGCAATCCTCGAAAAGTTTTTTCTCGTTACTAATCATGTACAAATTAATCGTCGCAGACTTCTTCGAGCATTTTGCTGCAAGCGGCAAAAACCTCTTCGAATAAATCATCGGCATTATTATTCTGTCAAATTCCGAATCAAATTTCTTGCAAACTTTTCTAACTTCCCCTTTTATTGGCGTGACCAAATGGGAAACCTTGTTTATTCTAACGTTCTCTTTCATGTATTCAACTGATTTTGGATTGATTTCAACTGCAACTATTTCTTTTACTCTCGGCTGTATTTTTGAAATATAAATTGGATACGGCCCGACTCCCGAGAACATTACTAAGATTCTTTCGTTTGGTTTTACTTTCTGAGAAACGTAACGCCTTATTGTAGACTCGCGTGGGGAAAAATAAACGAACCTAGGATCAAGTTTTAACATGTAGCCATGCTCCTTGTGCAAAACTTCCGTGGCTTTGTTTCCCCATATCGTTTTGTTCTCCCTCAAGCGGAATTTCCCTTTAGCGCCATGAACTCTTTGCAAAACAGTTTTCACATTTTTGTTCTGTGCAACTATTTCTTTTGCAATTTCTTTTATTTTCCTCTTCGACTTTTTCTTGAGCTCTACAAGAGCAACAAACTTTTTTCCCGAGCCGATTAAGTCAACTGCCATAACTTGAATAAGTTTTAAGCGAAGAAAAGCATTTGAATATGATTTTGAAGGAATTACTATGGTAAAATATACTGTTAGGTTGAAGGGGGAGGGAAATTTTGCAGAATATGTAACTGCTGGGTTAACTGGCTTTGTTTTTAGGTGTTTGTTATTTTTGGTTCCTCCAGAAAGTTTCCCGTCTACCAGCAGTTACGGTTTTGTAGCGCACTCTACAGAGGCTCTTATGGCATACGGTCTTGCGGCTGCTGGTTACAAATATTACATCGACCGACAACTTAAGAAGTGAGTTTAAATGCTTACACTAATCGGGTTGGGTCTTAGCGACGAGTACGATTTGACTTTGCGCGGGATTGATGCCGCAAAAAATTCTGACAAAGTCTACTGCGAATTTTATACTGGCAAGTGGCTGGGCAGCATAGAGAACTTGCAAAAAATTCTGGGCAAACAGGTTTTCATTTTGAAACGGCAAGATTTGGAAGAAGACGCGGCAAGAATTTTGAACGAAGCAAAGCAAAAAAATATTGTGATTTTGATTCAAGGTGATCCGTTGATTGCAACTACTCATTCTTCTTTGCTCATCGAAGCGAAAAAACTTGGAATCGAAACAAGAATAATTCACAACTCTTCAATTCTTTCCGCGATTGGGGAAACTGGATTGCACATATACAAATTCGGCGCGACTGTGACGATTCCATTTCTCGAAAAGACTGGAGGGAAATTTTCAAAATCCGTGTACGATACAATAAAACAGAACAAAAAATTGGGACTACACACTATTTGTTTGCTGGATGTGAGTTCGGACGCGAGAGTTTTCATGAATCCGAGCCAAGCGATTGAATTACTTCTTGCAATGGAGAGGCAGTTTGTGGAAGGAGTTATAGAGCCGTCACAGAAAATTGTTGTTTTGTGTAGAGCTGGAAGTGATTCGAAAATTTTTTATGATGAAATCGAAGTTTTTCAAACAGGAATTGTTAGTGTGACACCAGCAGTTTTGGTGATACTCGGAAAAATGCATTTCACTGAAGAAGAATTTCTTAAAAAATTCAAAAATTATTGATTTTATTTTTAATGGAAAACCAAAAAAATAAAAGGAATATAAATCTAATTATCCAATATTTAGTTAAGGAAATTGTGATGAGCAA
>CAYJUY010000011.1:0-9424 GCA_964373485.1 uncultured archaeon | reverse complement strand
GAAAACCGCGGACTTCAGTCCGCGGATGAATTGCGAAACTGAGTCGAAACAGAAAAAAAAATGCTGAACAGGCAGCCTCGCCTAACGGAAACTTTCTCGGGAAACCGTGGGCTTTAGCCCACGGAGGACGTCATGCTCAGATCGTACTTCTATTCCCAGTAAAAATTCAAACAAATTAATGAATGTAATTTGTGGTGAACTTGGATACTCACGTGACAACAATTCTAATTTGGATTTCGTTTGATTCTGACCTTTCTCTATATCAATTAAAATATCTGTGTCAAGGACTAGATTCATTTTCTAAAACCGTGCTCATGTCGAACTTTTGATATAATTTTTTTAATATCTCTAGCTTCAGAATTGGTTAGTATCGGTTTGGCATTCAAAACTTTATTCCACGTATCCGATGGCTTTACTCTGTACTCTTTGACCATTTCCCTTAATAAACCTCCCATCTTCAGCCTACGCTTGTTTGCCATTTCTTTGAATATCTTCCAAGTTTCTTCGTCAACGTCCTTTATAGTCTTAATCTTCATAAAAGTAATACGGTATTACTTTTATTTATTCTTTCTATTTGCCTAGGTTTCCACGCGCTCCCTCTTTGTCAACAGCAAGGTAATCTCTAGCTCCAAGGTTCCTAGTACATAACGATGACTTGGAAACTGTTCATATGCAACTGTATATAAATATGTGAACATCCTACGAGGGAATTATGAGGATTTTCACTTCAAAAACCGCGCATGACGAATTTATGAAAGGGATGTGAACATATGTTTCTTTACCTTGGAGAATATGGGTACAAAGTGAGTAAAAGAGGGAACTCTTCATAATTTCCAGTTTGTAATCTTTATTTTCTCGCGCGCTAATATTTTGTTTCTATGCTCAAAGAAAAATATTCCTGGGAGAGGAAAAAATACGAGCATCACGCAAGGAAAATAGTTCATCATACGCGGCTGTTCCATGTGAGATACGGAAACTTGCTCCTTGTTATTTTGGGCATAACTGCTGGAGTTTGGTTGGTACTAAATCCAGAAATTCTTCTTTTTCTCGCGGAAGATCCGCGACTTGGTTATGCTGGTACTTTTGTTCTCGGTTTTTTCTATCCTTACGGCGTCACAACGCCCGCGGCAATAGCTGGTTTCTTTTTGCTGGGAAAGACGCTCGACCCGCTGGTGCTGGCATTGGTGGGCGCGGCCGGTGCGGTGATAAGCGACTTCCTCATTTTCTATTTCATAAGGCACAAACTGCTCGACCACTTTGACAGCTTCGCCAGAAGATTCAACGTGAGAATGCATTTGGTGAGGCACAAGGTGCAGAGGCGCAGCATACTGAAGCACCTCGTCCCCATAATAGCTGGCCTGATAATCGCGTCGCCTCTGCCTACAGAGATTGCGATAGGAATTTTTGCCGCGATTAAATTTGAGTTGAAAAGATTCCTGATTTATGCTTTCGTCTTCCACTTGGCAAGCATCTACATAGTCAGCCAGATCGGAAGAATTCTCTAAAAAAAAATTCATTCAACTTTTACTGCATTCACAACGCCGTGTTGACTCGGCCGCGACAAAACTTTTGCATTTCCCAATTCCGTTTTTACGACAGCACCTTTCGTTATAATTAATCTTCTTACGTAGTGTGGATTTGCTCTGTTTTCAATTATGCCCAAAATTTTTACTTTTTTTGTAGTATTCGTTTTCGGATCTAATACGTTCGCAAATTGTGCGGATAAAAGTCGTAATTTAACGTTATCGGCTTTACGTTTGTCAACTCTTTTCTTTTCTTGCCCTATTTTAGTTTGAATAGCCACAGAACCAAGCTCATGTTTTCTTTTTCCGCGCGCAAGAGAAATCTCTCCGCCTGTTTCCTTTTTTCCTTTTTCACCGTGCCAAAATGCCATGCTATTACCTTGGATTAGTTATTGCTTGCTTACCTAAGTTAATAACATTACTATATATTCTCCTAATTTGTTTCTTACAAAAATCGCTTTTTTGATAACTGAACTTTTCTCCTATCAAATATTCAGCGGCTCGAATTACCGAAGATTCTAATTTTTTCATATTCAACATTTTGCCTAAAATCCAAGTAACATGTGTAAAGCCCCTTTCCATTCTCTTTTCATGAATAGAATTCATTACACCCACTGTAATACTAAATCTGCCAAGATGTTTGCCCATAAAATATTTCGAACGTGTTAAGCTTAAATAAATGCCCGCAATAATGTAGTGTAAGGGCATGACAGACAGACCGATTGACGCTTTGGACAGGGCGAAAGGAAAAAAAGTTTTCATCAAGCTGAAAAACGGCGAGGAAGTTACAGGCGTGCTGAAAGCTCTTGACCTTCATTTGAACTTGTGGGTCGACGAAGCAGAAATTTCCAAAAACGGCAACAACAAAGTCAAGATGGGAACTATTCTCGTCCGCGGCGACACGATAGTTTACGCATCGCCGGTTCAGGTGTAGTGCGCACGTCATTTATGAGCCTAATCGCCGTCCTAGAAGCAGGCGATTGGGTCGGTTCACGACATATTCAGCAACGAAAGGATTCTGTAAAGAATTCTAGAGAAGCTTGAATTTTATATAAAGAAGATATCGAAATAAATAAAAAGGTAAATTGCATGGAGACCACAAAAGATATCTACCTCGACACAAATATAGTTTACAAACTTTTTGACAAATTTGCGAAAGCGGTGAAACAAGGAGAAGACTTGAGTCTCATAGATTTGCCGGAAGTTATAAAATTTCTTAAAAAGGTGGAGGATAATCACAAGTATTTTGTCTCCATCATCACTAGAGCTGAAATGTTTAGGCATTTGCATTCAGCCCAAAAATTAAGTAAAGGAGAATGTCACGTTGTATGGGATTTCTTTTTGCGTTTTCTAAAAACAACAGAAATATTTGTTAAAGAAGTTGCTTTTGTTGAGATATCTGATGCTCTAGCCCGAAAACCTGCAAAGAAAACTACAATCATAAATTTACAGCATTTGTGGGTTGCCAAGAAAGATAATCTTACTATGCTTACTGGTGATAAGCCACTGAAAGAAAGATTTAAAATATTCTATGACAAAGTAATTGATTACATAGAATTTCAGAAGATGCATTAAGCATGTCTTTTAAAAATTTCATATAATTTTCTTTTGAATTCATCTTCAGAAACAGTTCTTTTCGGAATTCTAACTTTTACCTTACTTCCATTCATCCTTACTGTTTTAACTTCAAAATCTTTTTTTCTCATGTTATATACCTTAAAGTTGAGTAAGCTTGGTATTGCCCACAACGAACTGTAGTGCCATGCCAAGGAGCATATAAATTATATTATGTTTTATAGGGTTTAAATTCTTTGTTCTCAAACTGCTCGAATTTAATTGTGTCATTAATTTGCATCGAATAGATCAGCATCATCACAATCCCAGCCAAATAAGCATAAGCGAATTTCAAATCGATCAAATTTTTGCGCTTCTTGAAATTTTCGTAAGTCTCGTAAATCCAAGCAGCAGAAAGGATAAGCAAACCAAGAATTCCAAAGAAAACCATATAAATTCATTGTAATTCATAATTAAAGTTGGCTCTCATGACAAAAGGAACTCCGTCGATGGGGAAGAAGCACAAGATTTCCCACATACGCTGCAGAAGATGCGGAAGGGTCGCTTACAAACTCACGACAAGAGTTTGTGCAGCATGTGGTTATGGGAAAAGCGCGAAATTGAGAAGCTATTCTTGGCAAACGCATTCGCTGAACAGAAAATTCAGAACTATGTGACTATATACGACTACCCACCAGAGTTCTAAAATTGGCAGTCGGAAAAATCTAATTGGTCATTATATATTGCAACGTGCAAAAGCCATTATTGACGAAGGAAAAGGAACAATAGAATTTCCTGAAGATGATGGTACAATAGAAGTTTGAAAAGCATTTTAATTCTTCTTGTGAAGTAATTTCTAAGGGCCCGTAGCTCAGCATGGTAGAGCAGCGGATGCTCGCAAGAGCAGCTGAGGCTTTTAAGCTGCGTGCTGAAAAAGCTTTGACTTGCGGAAAATGCAAGAATGAAATGGCAAAAAGCCTTTACTATGAGCAACAGCAACGGGCGAAGAAACCCGTGTGTCCCGGGTTCAAATCCCGGCGGGCCCACAATTTTACAATTTTTTTCAGAAAAATTTCCAGAAAATTTTTTGGGCATATATTTAATTTCTTGCTCGCACAAATTGTTGTATGGATATACAAATAATTCAGAAATACAAGGAAGGAGGAAACGGCGAGTACGTTCTTGTATACAGTTCAGAAGGAAAAGATGATCCGTTCGGCGACATACTTGTACAGGATGCCCAAGAGCTTTCCAGCGAAATCGAAATAAACTTGCCTGGCGAAGTGACCATGGCGACAACGGTAGACGAGAAGTTGGAAAAGATTCTTGATTCTTATGGTGGCGGAGAGACGATCTCAGTAGCCGCATACGTCAAAACATCAGAATTCTACGGCTCGGAAGCAAAAGAGGAAGCTAAAATTGAAGAAGACGAAGAAGAGAAGGAAGAATCAAAGACTGCAAACGATTAAATAATCAAAATTCAAATTGTTTTCGTGCAGGAAAATTTGGACTCGCAAGCTAGAAAAGAAGTTGAAAGAGTGGACAAAATCCTCGCTGGGCTTGAAATTGTTGACGAAAAATCCAGAAGTTTAGTTTCGGTACTAAAGTCGTATCATGTTGACTGTAAAAAATTTTTGGAGAGGGGGCAATTCCTCCAAGCTCTCGAAGCAGCTTTCATCTGCTGGGCGTATGTCGATGCTGGCTTGCATCTTGGCGTTTTCAAAGTTCCTGAAGGAATGAAAAATATTTTCACAGCTGGCGATTGACATTCAAATAACAGAAATGAATTACGAAGAAATGGAAGATGTTTTGGAAAACGTCATGGTAAAGAACGTAGATCCCGAAGGCGTATTTTTACGTTATAAAACATCAGGAAAAGAAAATGAACTTCAGGAAATTATAAATACCCTATCTGAAAATCTTACAAGCGCGGATTTCGCAAAAAGAATTGGTTATTCCGGAAGAAACAGATCTAGAAGTTCGGCTATCAACAACATTAGGAACGGGTCTAGAATCTCGCTGGATAAACTCATTAATGTTTACAATTTGGCAGAAAAACTGGGGGAGAGCCTGCCTCACAGTATTATCGAACTGGTATATGCAGCAGACAAAATAACAATTGCAAATAATCCAAGGTCACGAATTAACGTGTTTGATGTTGTAGGATATTTATACGCCAAACTCGTTTAAACTATTTCTTTCATGCCGAGGAATTGTATAAAGAAAGATTGTTATGAAAACTTTCATCACGAAGATAACTCTGCAGGGCTTCAAGAGCTTCAACAAGAGGATATCGATACCTCTCCTTCCCGGATTGAATGTGATTGCAGGCCCGAACGGGAGCGGCAAGAGCAATCTGGTTGACGCAGTAGTTTTTGTCATAGGGAAAATTTCCGCAAAATCATTGCGAGCAGACAGGTTGCACGAATTGATTTTTCACGGCGGAGGCGAAAAAAATCCTGCAGAATACGCTTCGGTAACGCTCTTCCTCGACAACTCGCAAAAAAATTTTCCGTTTCCAGACGAGGAGATATCAGTGACTCGAAAGGTTAACAGGCGAGGCGTTTCTGTCTACAAATTGAATGGGCGCACCACAACGAGGGAGAAGGTGCTGCAAGTTTTGGGTGCCGCGAGGATAAGGCCTGACGGATACAACATCGTGCTGCAGGGCGATGTCACACAAATAATAGAGATGAACCCGATCGAGAGAAGATACGTTCTCGACGAAATATCTGGAATCGCCGAGTACAACGACAAGAAGGAGAAGGCGCAGCGCGACCTCGAAGCTGTCGATCAGAAACTGAAGGAAGCGGAAATAATCATCACACAGCGCTACGACATTTTCAAAAAACTTGAAGAAGAGAGAAATGCGGCAATTCGTTTTCAAACTTTGCAGAGGCAGCTCACGGTTCTGAAGGCTTCGTATGCGCACAAGAGATTGAAAACTTTTGAGGAGGACATGGCGAAGATTCAGGAAAAGATCAAAACGAGAGAAGAGGAAAATTTGAAAGTAAACAAAGAATTGGAAGAAACAGAAAGCGAGCTCGACAGGCGCGAGGTCGCGATAAGGGAAATTGCGAACAAAGTTGTGGACATTTCTAAAAAAGTTAAAATTGAAAAGGAAGTTTCAGAGCTGCGCGCTAAAATAATGATTGCGAGAGACAGGATTGCAGCGAACGAGAGCCAAGTTGAAAGATTGGACAACTTGATCGACAAACTGCAAGCAATAGAGTCGAGGAAGGAAGAGTTTTACGGCGAGATTCCGAGGGCTGTGCGCGCGGTCCTTGGCCTCAAGTTGAAGGGGGTGCGCGGCACGGTTTCGAGTTTGATTTCTGTGCCTGACAAGTACAGAATTGCGATTGAAGTTGCCGCAGGTCCACACCTAAATAACATAGTAGTTGACGACGATGATGTCGCGAGTTTCTGCATAGATTATTTGAAGAAGGAGAAAATCGGCCGGGCAACTTTTCTCCCGTTGAACAAAATCAAGCCCAATCTTTTCAAAGACAACGAATTGCTCGGCAAGCGAGGAGTTGTGGGGGTCGCGAGCAAGCTAATCAAGTTCGACACGAAGTACATGTCCGCGATGGAATTCGTTTTTGGAAATACTCTTGTCTTAGAAAATTTTGAAGCGGCGAAAATTATTGGAATCGGCAAAGCGAGGATGGTGACTCTTGACGGGGATTTGGCTGAAAGGAGCGGAGCGATCGTTGGGGGCTACTATGCGAAATCTCCGAAATTTGCAGAGGCCGCGACTAAAATAGATTTGGAAAAATATTCTGAAGCGAGAAAAGAGCTCGAGCAGGAGACGAACATGCTGAAGGACGGGCTCGAGGACTTGGAGAAAAAACTTGCTGGCTATTCGCTTTCCGAATCCGCAAGAGAGTTCATTGACTTGGAAAAAATGCGCGTCGGTTCCGAGAGGGAAGTTGACGAGCTACGCGAGAATAGGAAGAGGTTGCACGAGAGGAAGGTGAACATCGAAATAGAGTTGAACAGGCTGAAGATCGACAGAGCGAAACTCGAGACTGAGGCGGAGATAGCGAGGAACGAAGTTGGCCAGTATGGAGAGGTGGAGTATCTTGACGAGAAACTGCATACGCTGCAAAGCCACATCAGAAAAACAGAGCAGGAGTTGGCGACTATAGGTCCGGTGAACATGAAGGCGATCGAGGAGTTTGAAAAATTCAAGTCAGAGTTCGACGTGTACAAACAGAAGTACGAAAAAATCCTTGAGGAGAAAAAGGCCGTGATAGACATGATAAACGAAATCGAGGTGAAGAGGAAGGAGACGTTCAACAAGACGCTGGAGATAGTCGCGAGGGAGTTCAACAACATTTTCGTGAAGATGGCGAAAGGCACGGCTGAACTCGAGCTCGAGAATTCGGAGGATATAGAATCTGGCTTGATAATTAAAGCAAGACCTCGCGGCAAGATGCTTTTGAACATCGACTCGATGTCGGGCGGGGAGAAGACTTTGACAGCGATGGCTTTCTTGTTCGCAATTCAGCGATACCACGCAGCGCCGTTCTACATCTTCGACGAAGTTGACGCCGCGCTTGATAAAGAAAATTCAAGACAAATTGGACAACTCATGAAACTCGAATCCAGGGAATCGCAGTTCATACTGATAACTCACAACGACGAGACCATAAAGTATGGCGATCGGGTTTACGGCGTAACTATGGACCGCGGCGAGTCGAAGATACTTGGATTGGAACTGCCGAAGGAGTAAAAGAAAATGGAAAAATTAGAAAAAAAAATTGAAGAAGAAACGAAGCAAGACGAGACGCAAAATATCCTGAAAACGATTTTGGAAAAGGAAAGTTGGGAAGATGTCATATATTATATAGTTTCAGTCGAGAACATCGACCCGTGGAACGTGGATCTTGTGAAACTGTCCGAGGGCTTTCTCAGATTTGTCAGGTCTGTGAAGGAACTGGATTTCAGAATTCCTGCAAAAATTGTTTTTGTCTCCGCTATTCTTCTCAAACTAAAGGCAGACTATCTTTCAATTTTCGAGGAAGAGGAAAGTGCGGCAGAGCAGATGCTGAAAGAGAGCAAACCTTTCGAGGAGTTGGGAATCGATCCAAATCTCGTGCAGCTCGGCTACCCGATGAAAAGAATACCGAAGAGGCAAGTCACTCTCGAAGAGCTGATGACGGCTCTGAAAGCCGCGACGAAGGTGAAGGAGAGGCGCGACATAAGAAGGAGATTGTGGAAGGAGCGCGTCGAGGAAAATATAGATGTCGGCGAGGGGATTGAGCAGAGAATCGAGAGGATAATGGGCAGCATAGAGAATCTTCTTGCAAAAGCAGAGAGCGAGAAGGTTGCGTTCAAGGAAATCGTGAAGGAATGGAAGCGCGACAAAATAGTCGAGCACTTCGTTCCAGTCCTTCATCTCGAGCAGGACCAGAAGATCGAAACAGAACAGCAGGACTTTTTCAAGGAAATTTTTGTGAAGAAAAAATTATAAATTTACAAAATTTTATCTGGGCTTGTGGCGGTAAGCTCTTTTTCGAGTTCGATAAATATGGGATCTGGAGTGATTACTGGCATGTCTTGATGGTTGGTTAATATGTCAACTTCTATTGCTTTTTTATAAATTTTTTCTAAAGCTTCATCTATTTTCGAGTCGTAATCTACATCCTTCGGCCTGTCTACAATCTGGGTTTTGCCGTCGCTGGTAATTCTTGCAAAATAAACTATACCGCCTTCGGGAGTCAGCGCGTATTCAGGAACACTGTCGTCCAAAGGCGCAGGAGACGTCTCGATTTTAATGGTGTGTTTATCTTCCCTATGCCGGTAGATTTTAGCAACACCTTCCCACCAAACCACAGCGCACTTTTTCCCGTTATACTCTCCGTCTTCGCAAATCATTTGTTCAGGAAGAAATTTGATGCCATATTTAGTGCCTTCAATCCTTATGGCATTGCCCATGTTCAATATTGGATTAACTTCTATATATTTGTTTTTTTATAAAGAAAAGCCGCCAAATAACGAGTTCGAACCAAAGTTTCTTAAAAATTAATTCAAAAACCCCTAAAATTTTCTTGAATCTTACCCATCTCTTAAAAAAGAAGACATAAAAGCTGCTTTGGAATTTCAGAATTTTTAGTTAATTTATTTAAGGAATAAATGAAATTATGACATCCTCCGTGGGCTAAAGCCCGCGGTTTCCCGAGAAGGTTTCAATTAGGCGGGGCCTGCGCCTGTCCAGCAATTTTTTTTCTGTTTCGGCTCAGTTTCGCAATTCATCCGCGGACTGAAGTCCGTGGTTTTCTTGCTCAGGTTATAATTTATCTGCGCGACAAATTAATTGCATGAACAACAAAGCCCTTCTCGAA
>CAYJUY010000010.1:1721-9489 GCA_964373485.1 uncultured archaeon | reverse complement strand
CATCCCACATCTGCTCTTTGCAGGTCCGGCAGGAACTGGAAAGTGTGTGGAAAAAAGTACGCCAATATTTTTAAGTGATGGCGGAGTTAAACTGGTAAGCGAGGTGAGAAAAGGGGATTTTGTATTAAGTCTTTGTGAAGATGGCTCGATAAATCCGAAGAGGGTTAATGGTGTTATAAAAAGGAAAGACAAGGTCCTAAGGATTAAGACTGGGTTGGGCAACGAGATAGAGACAACACCTCAGCATCCTTTTCTGGTTTTGGAGAGAGGAGTGCCTGCTTGGAAAAATGCTTCCCTGATCAGAGAGAACGATTTTGTAGCGACACCACTGTCTCTCAATGTCAACACCTTGGACAGACCCGAACCTGATATAGACTTTGGATTTTTGGACGGATTTTGGGCGAAGTCAAAGAAAAAGATAAAAGTGCCTGTTTTTGAAGTCTTTGAAGGTTGTTCAAAAAATGTTTTGCAGATACTTTTCCACAAAAACAACATAACAGTCAATGAAATATCCAAGTTTTCTAAAATCGACAAAAAGACAGTTCGTTGGTGCCTTAGGAGTCTCATTAGGTCGAACTTTTTGGAAAGGGACGGGAGGAAAATTAAGATTCTCAAGAAATTTTTCGAAACCGATACTTTGCCATTAAGATTTGTAAATTCTGAAAACGTAATCAGGGTAGCATATAAGAGCAAGTACCATAAATTCTCTATCTGGATAAACCCCTTCGGTTACAGTCCGCATTTTTTTGAATGGTTGGCATATGTGCTGGCTGAAGGGACTGTTAAGAGTTCCGAAATAATTTTCAATAATAAGAATCAGATACTATTGAAAAGATTCAAGTATCTTACAAAGAAAATTTTCAAAATAACTCCACAGAAGCATAAAGATGGATTGACGATAAGAAAAGCATCTACCATAACCAAGATTCTAGAGAAATTTTTCGAAGTCCCAATAGACAATTCCAAGAAATCCTACAAAGTAAATGTCCCTAGCGTTTTGTTCAAACTTTCGAAAGAACATGTGGGCAGATTCCTCCAAGCTTACTTGGACGGAGATGGTTTTGTTGGAAAAGGGGGTATAGAGTTTTATAGCAACAGCAAGAAAATGTTGTCGGACATAAAAATTCTCCTTCTCAGGTTTTTTATTGTCTCAAGACTTTCATACAGATTAATAAAAGGTAATAAACGCTATAGGCTTGTAATTTCGGGAAGCGAGAATATTATTAATTTTAAAAAGTTTATTGGGAGCCTATTGTACAAGAATAAATTTCCAAGTGCAAAAAACTATTCTACGAACAAAGATATCATGGAAACTAATCCCGCTATGTTAAAATCTATCTTCTCCAGTTTGAACATAAAAATCGAAGATGTATTGCCCAAAGAAGAGATTAGTTATATTTTCGAACGAAAGAAAGCTAGCAGGAAAAAGGTGCAGAGGATTTTCAGGACTGTTTGCGATATAGCTAGAGATAGGTTAGAGAGGCTTTTGGAAATATACAACTCATTTCAAATTTCTAAAGAGAAGTTAAGGTCTCTGAGTAGTTTGGATAATCTAGTATATTCTATGTTTGAAGAAATTAAAGATGTTGGCTTAAGGAAATCTTTAGAAAGAGAAACGAAATTGAGATGCGACAGGCTTTTGGAATACAGCCAAATGAAACGCAAGCCTAATATAAATAATATTTTGAAAATTATCAAGGGACTTTATTTAATCAAAGGTCGCGAGTACTACAAAGAACTGTTTTCAAACATCCTCCTTCTTCTGTCTTTGAGAAAGAATATTTTGGATGCAATCAAAATAACAAATATTTCTTACAACGATATTTCATTTGTTTTGAACGATTCCAGTGGAAACGTTAACTACTACCTTAACAAGAACGGTCTGACATTAAAATCTTTGACTAAAATTATGGAAGTCTTCAATTTTGTCGAGAGTGCAGTTGAATCCACGCTTTTTAATAGAGATTTAGTCACCAAACTTGAGATTTTGGATTTTCTTTCTAAAGCTGAAATTTTCTGGGACAGAATAGCCGAGGTAAGAGAAACCGGTACAAAAGAAGTATGTGATTTGTCTGTAGAGGGATCTCAAAATTTCATTGGCGGTTACGGACCAATTATTTTACATAACACAACAATGGCGCTTGCGCTTGCCCGTGAAATCTATGGAACAGATTGGAGGAAAAATATCTTGGACTTGAACGCCTCAGTTACGCCAGACACGCCAATACTAATTCGACAAAATGGCATAACTAAAAGAACTAATTTCGAAGAGTTGAATAGAGTTTATTTTTCCGACAAATTTGCAAAGTACGCCTATCCTAAAGGTTTGGAAATTTTGAGTATGGACAAAAAAACAATGAAAGTTGAATTTAAACCCGTTTCAAATATATCTAGGCACGAAGCTGACAAAATAGCAGAGATTGATTTTGAAGGCGGGAGTATCAAAACAACTCTAAACCACTCTGTAATAGTCCTAAAAGAAGACGGGACTCTTTCTTCCGTGGAAGTTTCAAAATTAAAAGAAGGAGACACCTTGATTTCTTTCGTGACGACAATTGAAGGAAATCAAAGAGAAGTTAGCTTCGAAGAATTCCCCCTACAAAGACATTGGACACCGATTCATGGAAAAAGCATAAAGAACCCGAAGGTTAGAAATATTATCCAACGTTTGAGATTTAATGAAGAAGTGTGCTGGTTGATGGGAAATTATTTGGCTGAGGGTGCCGTAGGTTTCGAAAAAGGTACGAACGTTGGCAGAGTTTTGGTTTTCACATACCATTATCCGAATGAGACTTTGCTCGCTGAACAAGCCGCTTTTTGGTCTAATAGAAATTTTGGAACCGACGCGGGCTTGCACACAATTACATCTGGCTCCTCAGGAAGGGAGTCTGGGATACAGATGACTTTGTCTTCTACGCAAATTGCAAAATTTTTCAACAAACACTTTTACGAAGAAGATGGGCAAAGGAATGCATGGAAAAAACGAGTTCCCTATTTCATTTACAATCTACCTGTACAACTGAGACACAGATTTTTGATGGGTTATATGGGAGATGCGACAGGAAGGTGGGGAGATTTTGTCAGATACTCCTCAAGATCAAAAAATTGTTTGATTGACGTATCTTGGTTGGGTAGAATTTCCGGATTGGATACTTCGGTTTTTGACATAGAGTCTAGATTAGTGTGGAAATTGCCTACATATTCTTACATAAATTCTGAACTAATCTCATCAAAACCAGTGATTAGTTTTTTGGAAGGAATTAAAGACAAGATTGCTTTCAACTGGAGATACGATTTGCGCCACCAACTTTATTTCAAAAAATCTAGAAGAGTATCGAAGAGTATTGTAGAAAAGATTCTGGACAAAATTAATTTCCACAAGCTATCAGACGAAGAAAGAGCACACTTCAATAACTTAAAGAGACTCATCAAGTCAGACATTTTTTCTGTAAAAATCAAGAAAATCAAAATAAAGAAATATAGTGATTTTGTTTTTGACGTTTCAGTTCCACGAGGCGAGATGTTTTGGGGCGGAGAAGTTCCTATCCTCCTCCACAATAGTGATGAAAGAGGAATAGATGTCATTCGCCACAAGGTGAAAGAGTTCGCGAGAACAAAACCCATTGGAGGTGTTCCATTTCATATGGTAATTCTTGATGAAGCAGACGCACTCACACAAGACGCCCAGCAGGCTCTGAGAAGAACGATGGAAAGTTTCACGAACGTCTCGCGCTTCATTCTAGCATGCAACTGGTCTTCTAAAATCATCGAGCCGATACAGAGCAGGTGTGCGGTCTTCAGGTTCCGCGCCCTGAGCGAGGAGGACATAAAAACTTATATCGAGAGGATTTCGAAGAACGAGAAATTAAAAGTCACAAATGATGCGATTGCCGCAATAATAGAAATAACCGAGGGCGATCTTCGAAGAGTCTCAAATCTCATGCAGTCAGCCGCTTCGCTCGGGAAGGAAATCAACGAGGACACGATTTACGACGCGGCGAACAGGGCGAAACCGAACGACATCCGCGACATGATGAAGCTCGCGCTCGCAGGAAATTTCATTGAGGCGAGGAAAAAACTGCAGGAAGTTTTGCTGAAGCAGGGCCTTGCGGGAAGCGATGTGATATCAGAAATACATAGGCAAATATATCTAATAGACGGACTTTCGGAGGAGACAAAAATGAAACTTATAGAAAGATGCGGCGAATACGATTTTAGAATCAATGAGGGGGGAAATGAGTTGATACAGCTTGAAGCTTTGCTCGCACAATTTATTTTGTTTGGAAAGAAATGAAGAGCTATTTCTTAATTCTAAATTGATTTAATTTGACTACAGTCAAAGAATTTTCTAGATTATTATGATTTATTTTAGAGAGAAAGTTAGAAACCATGTTTTTTATTTGTCTTCTGACAAAGAAATATGGGTAACGAAAAACAACAATACCAGAATTAGAGCCAACAGGATTTTCTTTAATATTTCCAAACTCCAAATCTCTAGTTAATATAATTAATTTATGCGTTTTGGCATAGTCCAGTATTTCTTCATCCGGCGCATCAGCTAGACCCACGTCTCTTGAATCTATAGAAATATAGCCGAACCTTTCAAGTTCACTTTCTAATCTTGGCAAATCTGCATCGATTAAAAATCTCATTTTTCCCACCAAAATTAAAATAAATGCAGGTTCGACCTTCTAGGAAAAGGCACTAAGCTGGAACCTGATTCCTCGCCAAGAGTTAATTTCAATATATTCTCGCACTTATATAAACTTTTCTTGAAAGAGAACTGGAAGTCTACTCTCTAATCAACAATTTGCTATTCTAAGTAGAAATTTTTAGAACTATCTACGAAGCTGCCGACGCCCAACTAGGTAGGGCACCAAGCTGTCAACTTGGTTCCTCGCCAAGAGGAATGCGGGTTCGAAATCTTCGTCGTAAGACGGGATTCCCGCCGGCAGCGTAAAAGATAGTTATTTCTTTTTGTTCACAATATATGATGTGTAAAAATGCTTGTCGAAAAATATAGGCCTAAAAAACTTAGCGAGTATGTGGGGCAAGAAAAATCCAAGCAAGAATTTCTTGAGTGGATTAAAAATTGGAAATCTGGAAAGGCAGTAATTTTTCATGGGCCACCTGGCGTTGGCAAAACTTCTCTCATTTACGCATTCGCTTTAGAAAATCTTTTGGATTTAATCGAGACGAACGCTTCTGATTTGCGAAGCTCGAAAGAATTGAAGGAAACGATTTCGAGTTCTGTCTCGCAAAAGTCTCTGTTCAATCGCGGTAAGATTTTTCTTTTTGACGAGATTGACGGAATTTCTGGCTACGAGGACAAGGGCGGAGTTGGGGAGATGATTAACATAATAAACGAGTCGAAGTATCCGATTGTGATGATTGCAAATGATCCGTTCAGCAAAAGGCTTATAGAATTGAGGAAGAAGGCAGACCTAATCGGTTTCAAGAAGCTGACAGTGTGGGACGTGACGAAAAAATTGCAGAACATAGCTGATGCAGAGAAAATTTCCATGAATAGAGAGCATATTCATGTGATTGCACAAAAATCTCAGGGCGATTTAAGGTCTGCAATAAATGATCTGGAAATTATTCTGAAGAGCGTGAAAATTTCTGCAGAGGATGTTAAACGAATTGGGCTCCGCGAAAGAGAAGTTAATATTTTTGAAGCGCTCAAGGAAATTTTCAAGACGAATTCCATAATGTCGGCAAAATTTTCCATTGGAAGCGTTCACAAAGACCCTGAAGAAATTTTTTGGTGGATTGAGAACAACATAATTAACGAATACGAAAGTCCTGAAGAAATCGCAAATGCGTATGAAATGTTAAGTAGAGCTGATATATTCCGGCACAGAATAATTTCGCGACAAAATTGGAAGTTCTTGGCGTATATGATAGACTTGATGACAGGCGGCGTGGCCACTTCTAAAAAGCGACCCTACCAAAAGTTTACGCGGTACCAGTATCCGCAAAACATCGCGATTATGGGGAGAACTAAAGCCGAGAGGACTTCTGCAAAGGAAGTTTTTTCAGTCATGACCAAGGAATTACATTGTTCTTCCAGAAAATTAAAGTGGGACTTCTTGCCCTATCTCAGGATTATTGCAAGGAAAGAAAGTTTTAGAAAAAATATTTTGGAATCATTTGGTTTGGATGAAGAATCGCTGAAAATTTTTGATTGACTATTTGCTTGCAGTAAACGACGAGTCTAACGAAGCGCGCGGAGATACCAAAGCAATATAGAATTTCGCGTTTGGTGAAGAATCTACACATGAGCTTAAGTCAAAATTGTATGTCAGCTTTGCATTTCTTTGCGTAACAAAGTTCACAACAAACTGCTTGTACTCGTCCAGATTGAAATTCAAATCGCGGCAGTTCTCGCTTATTTTCACTATTGAAATCGATTTCTCCTTGATGTTGTTGAAAATGTAAATCTCGTCAATCAGAACTGCTGATGAAGTGTCGAATATTCCCGAGGGCTGGATGAATTGGCTGACGACAAACAATATTGTAATCATCACGAAAGCAGAGAGGACAAAGAACTGCGCTTTGCCCCGATGCTTAGAGTTTGACGAACTGCGCATGCGGTACGCCATCAATGAGAATTATATTTTCTTCCGTAATAAAACCGTTCTTCTTTGCAATTTCGATTACATCTTTTCCGATTACGTTTCCAATCGTTATCTTGCTCATTATTTTTACAGCAACCTTCTCATTCACGAGAACGCCGCCATAAAATTGTTTGGAAACTTTTATTTTGAATCTGTCGTCTTCCAGCTTTCTCTCGAGAAGACTCTTGTCGCAAAATGCGCCAACGAAATTATGCCTAGTCTGGAATATTTTGCACCAGTATATTTTCTCAGACTGGTTTCGCGGCCGATCTTGCACCACACGCCTCACATCTTATGAAAATTATCCTGCCTTCCTTCTCGAGCCTCGTGTCGGGCTCTCCGCAAACTCGGCAGTTCACAAAACTTTTTATGTAGTCGTCGATTTTTTTGCGCAACAAATCTGCAGAGAATTTACCTTGGAGAACGAGTGCGCCATTCTGCACGCTGCTCGGGACTGCCAATTCCTTCCCAACGAATTTTGCAATTTGGGCGGGGTCTCTTCTCAAGGAGGACGCAATCTCTGAAAGATTCTTTATTACAGTCCTGCTGCCCTGAGACTCCACAACAACTTGCGGGACTTTGAATCTTTTTCCCGTGCCTTCTCTCTTGGGAATCTTCTCCATAGCAGATTTGAGAAGCGACTCGTAATCGAAATTCATGACATCACCCTTCTTAACTTTCCTGCAGACGGCTCATACAGCTCCCCGGAAGCTAACAGCTCATTCACCGCGCTTTCAAGCATACTCTCATCTACATTGGAAACTTCTAATAGCTTCCCAATCTCCACGCCTTCGCCAGCATCGAGTTTGTCCATTATTTCCAGAACCAGAGGCTTGTAATCCATTTGTGCGCCTTTGTTCTGTAGCATAACCTGCAGCGCGTCGCTGTCAACTCCGTACTTCTCCGCGGCATATTCTTTTAACTCTTCCTCGCTCATCTGCTCTTGCATGGCTTTAATGTCGTCTGCAATTTTTTTCTTCTCGAAAATGTTGTTCAACATTTCAAGTTTGAAAAGCAGCTCGTAGTTAGGGTCTTCAACTTTTCTCACAAAATCTGGCGCTATGTAATTTTCACCGTTGTAGTTTTTTACTTTTCCCACAATCGCGACCAAATCTCCAGAATTAATATTTTCAATGATTTTCAGGTTG
>CAYJUY010000010.1:0-1711 GCA_964373485.1 uncultured archaeon | reverse complement strand
ACTCTCGCCTGCATGGCATCTGTGCCGTCATCTATTGTGATGCTTGCGAACCTTGCGTCATCGCTCAAGAATTTTTCAACCAGGGTTCCGACAACTTTAACTCGAGAAATTGTTTCGCCAAGTCCCGTCTTGATAAAATTGGGCCTCATCGTTTCGGCATCGCCTTGAAAAAACTTTGCGGACACCAGGTCGCTGATTCTTGCACTCTTCATGCCTTGTCTTTCTGCCAATACAATCACAGCTTGTTTATGATTCCTTGCCGCGGCGAGAAAAGCATTCCCTCGTTCAACATTTTCCTCAATATTTCTTCAGGGGCGTCCAGACCCTCCTGCCTCGCTTGCTTCAATATGTCTTCGACTGGGATGTCTCTCCCGTGCGACTTCGCCAAGTCGTCTATCACGTCAATCAGCACTCTTATTCTGCTTCTCTGAGCCGCAGTAGCTCTTTGCCCCTCTGCCCGATCTATGTCAATCTTTCCAGTTTCCAAGTCGAAACCAAACTCTCTCAAAGACATCTTCATCAGATTTATTGAGCGAGCCGAATCTTCTTTCGACACAACATTTCTCAACTGGACTTTTGCCGATGCTTCAGCCAACCTGATAAGAGCCTCGTATTGCCTTGGAGTTATCGCGATTGGAGACTCTTCGCCGGACCTGCTCCTCAAAGTCAGATAAAAATTTTTAAGCTCGTCAGCTGCTTCCTGCGACATCTGCGGGTGGCAGTTCTTCCTTGCATATGCTACATATTTTTTCAACAAGTCATTCTTAATTATCGGCTCGGCCTCGCTTTCGGCGAAGAACCTCGCCCTCATCATGTGCTCTGCTATTTTTGCGTCTACCTCTGGGTTCGGCAAATCTCGCAGTGCAAATTTCAAATCGAAACGCGAGAGCAAAGTTTCTGGAATATCAATCTGCTCCTTTATCGGAAGATAAGGATCGAACCTTCCGAGTTTGGGATTCCCGCCGGCGAGTATCGAAGTCCTCGCGGGCAGTGTCGCAACTATATTCGCCTTCGCTATGCTGATAGTTTGCTGTTCCATCGCTTCATGCAAAGCAATTTGATCATCTTTCTCAACTTTCTCGAACTCGTCAATGCATATGAGACTCCTGTTGCACATCACAAGCGCCCCTGCCTCCAAAACCCAGCCGCCAAGAAAGTCTTCGTCTTTTGTTACAGTGGCCGTCAAGCCTGCGGCGGTTACGCCTTTACCAGAAACATATTTTCCTCGCGGGATTAAATTAGAAACAACTTTCATAATCGCAGATTTTGCGGTCGAAGGATCGCCGACTAACAGCAGATGAATGTCTCCCCTCACGCGAGTTTTGTCTTTCAAAATTTTCATCTCGCCGGCGAAAAGCTGCAGCGAGATTGCCTCCTTGATGTTCTCAAGCCCGTAAAGCGCGGGCGCGATGGAACCGACAAGCTTTTTGTAAACCATCGGGTCGTTCGCCAGCTCGATTATTTTCTGTTCGTCCTCGCTTGATATCTCGAGCTCTTCCCACTCGGTCTCAATCGACTCGACATAATTCGCATCGATGTATATGTCCATTTGCCTCGATCTTGTCCCCTTGAATCTCCTCGGGAGTTCTTTCAGCACTCCGAGAATTTCTATTCTGTTTCCTGGGTCGGTCTTGTTCTGCATCTTCGGTGTCGTGAGGTCCTCCTTCAAATAAATCATGATATTAGATCGGACGAGCACACGTTGAACTCC
>CAYJUY010000009.1:0-9952 GCA_964373485.1 uncultured archaeon | reverse complement strand
TGTCAATTGGAATTTTTGCAATCTTCTTATTGTCGCAGGGTTCTGCTTCACTCAACCCGCTTTTCTTTGTGGCAGCTGGAGCACTAATGTGGGATTTCTACGGTCTTATGCAACGTGCAATAGTGTACAACGTGACTTTTGACATTTGGGACGGCTGTTTAAGGCATCAGTATATATCTAAATCAAAATTCGGCTCAATATTCGCTGGCAACTTCGGTTTTGGTTTACTTACGGGAACAGTTGCAGTTTTAATTGTGATTGCAGTTACTTACTTTGCTTTCGACTTCAACGTTTTCAATGCTGGAATTCATCTTGCTACCTCGTTATTTTCTATCGCGATATTTGGGACTGCTGTAGGACTGACTATAGTTTCGCTAATGTTGAGAGTTAGTTTTGCATACATGGCACTAGCTTGGATGATTACAGGAGTCATTATGGTTTTCTCCGGAGTCTATTATCCAGTTGATATTTTACCAGAGCCTTTCAAGAGTTTCGGAAATTTAATTCCAGCAACACATGCAATATCCGCATTGAGAGGTTCTTTGGGTTTGCAAGGAGTCGACATCATGAGCGAGCTTTTCTACGCTTACATTTCCTCTGGAATTCTTCTCGCGTTCGCAATCTGGTTCTATTTTGACTCGTTGAAAGTCGCGAGAAAGAAGGGAAGTCTTGTGGTTGAGTTCTAAGTGGTCCCGAAGCGGGATTTGAACCCGCGTCAAGGGCTCCACAGGCCCCTACTCTTACCAAACTAAGCTATTCGGGACATCGCTAAATCTAATAATTGTAGTTGTTAGTAAAGCTTTTTATTAGCGCAATCGAATTAATTGATATGACGAATGCCCTGATTGTTTGGGGACTAGTTTTTCTCATCGGCATGCTCGCGACGCACTATCTCATTGCAGATTTGTGGCTCGCTTGGATAGGCTGGCTCATAATAATTTTTGTCGCGAACGCGCTCGTCGGAAGGACGATGAAAAAGTCGCCGCGCGAAATCGTGCACATGTGGCATGTTGTAAACGTCCTAGGAATTTTGCTGACGATTGCATTTCTCACAGAAACGATAGCATTTGACGCGTCGAAAGTCATGGCAGTTTGGTTCTTCCTCATGGGCGCTGCGACTTTTGCTGGCGCGCACCAGCTGAAAAATCCTGAGCAGATTTTTGTCGGCTTGGCTTGGATCGTTGTCGGAATAATTCTGCCGATATGGTTCACCAGCGTTCCGTTCCTAATCGGCGCTCTGTTCTTCGGTCTACCTCCCGTCATAGGCGGGTTCTTGAAGAAATGAGTTTTGATGCTGGGGGTGAGATTTGAACTCACGATCGCTGCGTTTCTTAGCTATCATCTTGCTATCAAAGCTCATATCGCGTATGAGCGCAGAGTCCTAGGCCAGGCTAGACGACCCCAGCCTTGCTGTATTAATTTAGTTCTCGGGCAATTAATTTAAAGAGAGCATGAAAGTTATTGTAACCGCTTTGCCAGGTTCCGGTAAGACAACGATTATCAATATGGTTAAGAAAAAACTTCCTCGTGTGAAGGTTGTCGTTTTTGGCGACATAATTGCAAAAATTGCCGAGAAAAAATTCGGAATCAAGGACAGGGACGAGCTGAGAAAAAAATTAACAATCGAGCAGCAGAGATATCTTCAGGAAGAAGTTTCAAGAAAAGTAAGCGAAATGAAGGCTCAAGACATTTTGATTGACACGCACGCTTCAATCAAAACGCCAAGCGGATATTTTCCTGCGCTCAGTGAAATTACAGTTCACAGAATCAAGCCAGATGTCATAGTCTTTCTTGAGTACAGGCCGAAGGACATAATCGCGAGAAGGAAGAAGGACAAGAAAAGGAAAAGGGATAATGACACGGAGAAAGATATTCTTGAGTATCAAGAAATCAGCGAGCAGTTCGTCGCTGAAGCGGCTGAGCATGCGGAGTCTGCGGTTAAGATTATTGATTTGAGATTTCCTGAAAAAAAGCCATTCGATCACGCCAAGAAGGCAGCAGAGGAAATAGTTAAATTGTTTAAAAAGTAAGAGTGCAACGTGAAAGATTTCTACGTATCAGGCGGAATCAATGGCGTAGGGAAAAGCTCGGTCACTATGAGGGCTTTGGAGATTGGTGGGAATTTTGAACTTGTACATCTTGGGAAATATTTCGAAGATATAATGAAAACAAGAGGAATCAAAGTTAATCTTGATACGATTAGACTTTTCGAGGACGAGAAGTCCTACAAAGAAATACAAACCGAAGTCTTCCTTAAAGCTGTAGAAGATTCGGACAAAAGCTCCAAGTCAAAAATTGTAATCGATAGCCATTACGCAATGCGCATGAAGTTCGGCTACATCAAGGGTTTTCCCGAGAGCGTTTTAGGTATGATGAATCCAAAAGCTCTTTTTCTTATCGAAGCCAGTCTTGATGAAATTAAATATAGAAGGGAGATTGACAAGAGTAGGCGTAGAGACTATAGTTTTGAGCAGAATATTGAGGAGATGCTTAAAAAAGAGAGAGAATATGCACAAATATGTTCCAGTTATTGCGGCGCGCCACTCCATATAATTCGGAACGAAAATGGAAAGCTTGAAGAGACCGCGAGAGAATTTATTAAGAAACTAAAGTGATTTCGTGATTGAAAGAACACTTGTTGTAATCAAACCAGATGGTGTCAAACGCGACCTTGAAAATGAAATAACCTCGCGCTACGAAAGAGCTGGCTTGAAAATTGTCGCTAAAAAAAGTTTGCAGATTGACAGAAAAATGGCCGAAAAACATTATGCTGCAACCGATGAGCAAATTGTCGGAATGGGCATGAAGACGCTGAATGCGTCAAAAGAAAATGATAAACTCGACGAAATGGTAAAAATATTTGGGACCGACGACCCTAAAAAAATTGGAACGCAATTGAGAGGATTCATGATAGACTTTATAACATCTGGCACAGTTGTAGCTATGGTACTAGAAGGGGAGAATGCGATTCAAAAAGTCCGTGATATAACCGGCTTTACAGATCCTGCTAAAGCGGATAAGGGAACTATACGCGGGGATTTTGGTCAAGACTCAATCGTGAAGGCGAACAGCGAAAAACGCGCAGTCGCGAATTTGGTTCACGCTTCAGGAAGCAGAGAAGAAGCCGAACGAGAAATTAAATTGTGGTTTGGTGAAATAAAATGACGCTTGAAGAACACTTTGTGAAAAAGAAATTGAAAAAATTAAAAGAAAGATTTCCAAGCGTCGATGTAAAACAGATTGAGAAAGAATTGTATCCTTTGGAAGGAGAAGAGATTGTTCCAAAGATTGGCAAAAAGAAAAAGAAAATTCTATAAACGTTCGAGCAAACTTGCATACATTATTGGGAGAATTACTGTCGCATCTCCATCAATGTGAACAGATTTCGCGTCTGGTTTAACTTTTCCCCAACTTACAGCCTCTCTTGGTCTTGCTCCACTTAAACTTCCATCGTACTCATCTGCAGTTGAGACATAAACCACAAAATCTAGACCTTTCTTGAATTGGTTCCACCAAATCACATGATGTTTCGAAATTCCCCCACCAACAATCAATGCTCCAGATCTTTTCGCGTTCCAAACTAAATCTGCAAGAAGTTTTTCATCTTTTAACAAATTAATTTTGAAATCATGGTCCTGCGAAAATTGCCAAATATGATAACCAACTGACCCGTCTGTAATTCCTGGTACTATCACAGGGATTTTATTTTTCCAGCACCAATACAAAATTGAACCCTCATCCTTCAGGCGCTTTCCAATTTCCCAACACAACTCATATGTAGAAATTTCTTTTTTCTCACTTGCAATTTCTTCTAGGAACTCGCTCATTTTGTCTTCAATAATTTCCCCATAAGATTCGTTCGGGATGAAAACATTTCCAAGCCTGTTTATTCCTTTCTTCGCAAGTTCCGCATCGTCAGCAAAAAAAGTCCCTTCAAAATAATCTTTGTAACAGCGGGCAATGTCATGATCAAGCGCGCCGCATGTCGTGATAACAACCTTAAACAAATTGTTCTTAACAAGTTCTTTCAACACACCACGCGTTCCAGTAGAAACCAAGTTTCCTGTGAATGACAGAAAATTTAGCGAGTTTGCATCTTTAATCATTTTTTCAACTATATCCACACCAACTGCTAGATTTTTGGAATTGAAGCCACCGCTTGATTTCATTTCCCGAATTATTTTGTCTGCAGACATTCCTTTAGTTATTTTGATATCCTTCACTGGTTCCATACAAATCCTTTTGCAACGAGATATTTAAATTCTTCCAAAAATTTCTTCAAATCTCAATTGTACCATCATCTTCAGGAAATTCTACTGTTCCCTTTCCCTCATCTACGACTGCTTTTGCTTTTTGTAAAATGTCGTGGCCGATTAAATTTTTCTTACCGCCAATCACTTCGGGAAAGTTGATTACACAATTCCTTATTTGCATATCGAGAAGATGGTAGGCGGGCATAGGCACTCTTTTCTCTCCGCCAAAATCAACTAGTTTATTTCCCGCACGGAACGCTCCTATTTTCTGCAGAACCTTTTCGTCTATCATAGTTACCTCAGCGCCCGTGTCTATCCTTGCCTCAACTTCTTCTTCCTCGTCTCTAATTCTGAGTTTGACCTTTTCCACTATCTCCATAATTTAATTTGCACTTTCAACCGCTTATAAAGATTTAGGACCACCATGGGTGGTGGTAACTTGGCGCTTTAACCTTTATTTCACGACTTACAAATTATTCGTATGATTGAAAAAGAAATTCTTGCATTGCTTAACTTGGCTGGCGTAAAAGTCAGTGACCAGCATTTGGAGAAACCGCCGCAGCCAGGATTTGGCGACATAAGTTTTCCTTGTTTTCACCTCGCGAAAATTCTTAGAAAAAATCCCGTTGACATTGCAACAGATTTGGTAAGTAAAATAAAAGTTCCGGAAAATTCTGTCGTCTCGAGAGTCGAAGCTCGTGGCGGATATGTGAATTTCTTTTTCGACTACACGAAGTTTTCGAAAATTGTTTTGGGCAGTCTTGGAAAGAAAATCAGCATCGGGAAAAATCAAAAGGTAATGGTCGAATATTCACAGCCGAACCCTGTCCATCCTATGCATATCGGCCATGCAAGAAGCACATTCCTCGGAGATTCTCTTGCAAACATTCTTGATTTTGTGGGCTACAAAACAATTCGCGCAAATTACATGAATGACGTTGGTTTGCAAGTCGCGAAGCTTGTGCTTGCATACAATTTGTGGGCCGGTGGAAAAGCCCCAAACAAAAAACCAGATTCCTGGCTTTGGCAATATTACGTGAAATTTCACGAGGAAGCTGCGAAGGACAAAAGGCTAGAGGACGAAGCTCACGCAGTTTTGAGAAGTTATGAAGTTGACAATGACAAAAACGTTACAAAACTTTGGAACAAGATAGTTGGCTGGTGCGTGAAAGGTTTCGAAGAAACTTATAAAAGACTTGGAGTGAATTTTGATATCTACTTTTACGAGAGCAATTTCAGAGAATCAGGTAAGAAAATTGTTGCAGATTCTTTGAAAAAAATTATTTCACGAAAGACAGAAGATGGGGCAGTCTTTATTGATTTAACTCGACATGGCTTGCCTGGTACAATTTTACAAAGAGCTGATGGCACGGGCCTTTACATAACTAGCGATATCGGACTGACCGTGCACAAATTTTCAAAATACAAATTGCAAAATTCGATATGGGTTGTGTCATCACAACAGGAGTTGCACTTCAAACAATTGTTCAAAATCTTAGAATTACTTGGCTACAAGTTCTACAAGGATTGCCAGCATTTTTCCTATGAGTCCGTTCAACTTTCCGAGGGAAAAATGTCTTCGAGGGAAGGTCGCGCCGTGATGGTTGATGAAGTAGTTGACAAATTGACCAGACTCGCATATGCAGAAGTTGCAAAAAGAAATCCGAAAATGCCGGAGTCAAAGAAGAAAAAAATTGCAAATCAAATTGGAGTTGGTGCGCTGAAGTATGCGATTGTAAGAATAGAGCCTCAGAACCAGATTACATTCGATTGGAAGCAGATGTTGAGCCTGGAAGGGAATACAGGACCTTATTTGCAATATGCTCACACAAGATGCTTAGGAATTTTAAGGAAAGCCAAAAAAATTGCAAAAGTAACCTCTTATTCAGAAATTAATGAGCAAGAAAAAGTTCTCATAAAAAAACTTTCTGAATTCAATTCAATTTTAACAGAAGCTATGCGTGAAACTAAGCCGCATTTAATTTGCAATTACGGGTATAATCTTGCGACAGCATTTAATTCGTTCTATCAGCATTCTCCAGTTTTGCAACTGAAAAATGTGAAGCAGAAAAATTTCCGGCTGACGCTTGTGAAGGCGGCGAAAGAAACTTTCGAGAAAGTTTTCAAGTTAATCGGGATGGAAACACCGGAGAAGATGTAATCAGCTGTTCGCCTTGGTCAAGTCCTGCGGGCAATTGACTCCCATCCAGAAATCCAATTTGAAAACTCTAAAATTGTGCCCAAGTTTTTTCAACAATTCTGGCGCGTCAGTCAAATAATACTCACCATTTTTTTCGTTGGGAGAAATTTTATGGTACACATCGAAAAAATCTTTCGGCATCACATAAACTCCTGTATTTGCCAGGCCTCTGCCGCTTGCTGATTTCTCAATTATTTTTTCAAACTCACCATTTTTAATCTTAATCAGTCCGAAATTGCTGACATCGTCGACTTCAAACCCACAGACTATTGGCTGGCTAAAGTCTAATAATTCTTTCAAGTTGTGGATTATTTTATCATCACCCATGGTCACAAGAAACAGATCATTTTCTATGTTGTCCTTTGCGCAGTAGAGGGCATGCCCTGTTCCCAAGGGTTCTCTTTGATGGCAGAAAGTTATATTTCTATATTTCGACAATTTCTGCCTGAACAAATTTTCCTTTTCGGGACTGACTACGACTATTATTTTTTGAATTCCTGCTTCAACCATACGCTCGATTTGGTGTTCGATTATTGTTTTGCCGTTTGTTTGGAGTAAAGCTTTCGGTGTGTTTTTGATTTCAGGATTGTCACTTGTTCGCATTCTGTTACCTTTCCCTGCAGCAAGAATCACAGCTTCGGTTATCATTTTTCATCTAGCTCCTGTTTTTGAGTTGCGTATATCATATCTCATCTCGTTCCCGTGTCTTTTAAAACCATTCTTAGTGTAAAATTCTATAACTTTAGGGTCATCAGAACAATCCAAGATTATTTTGTAACAACCAGCTTCTTCTGCAATTTTTTTAATTTTGTTTATTACTAAAGAACCGAATCCTTCTCCTTGATAGCCCTTCCTTGTGGCTACGTCTTCAATGTGGCCAACTTTACCGCCGTCGTGAATAAACTTTTGCTCAATAAGCAAAGTTGTGGTGCTAACAACTCCTACAGTAGGATTTGTTGCAACAATAACTCTGTAATCATGATTAGATTTGATTTTCTCGAAAACGTCTTTCGCCTTCTCGTAGTTACTTTTGATGGGGCCTACCTCAGCAAGATTTTCCAGCGTTTCGAAAAAACCATTTTGCAAATCGGTCTCTTCGATTTCTCGAAAATTGTAACTTAATTATTTTTGTTAATACATATCTAAACACGATTTTATAATTTAATATACTCGTCTGTTACATTCTCGTAATTTGGATTGTAGTGTGCATACCCAACCAAAATTATTGCTCTTTTCCCTTCATTTTCTCTCATTAATCTCCCACCGAATACGGAACTGGAGCAAAAACTCCAAACTTGACTCCTAATTTCGATTTTCTATTTTCAAATTTTTCCTTAAGATATTTTTCAACTAGGTCGTATTGATTATACGATGCGACTACCGATATTTCAGAAATTCCATCCATCTCAAGATGGTCTATGGCTTTATTCAAATTTTGTAAATCGTCTGCTGAGCCTTGGAAATACCGAGCCTTTAAACCGATATAAACATTTCCTTCTTTGGCCTTCTCAATTAGCTGTTCCATGGATTTTATTTCTTCAACCGTACTCCCAATAAGCAAAATAAGATCTGGGTCCACTGCACGGTAAACATTTGAGACAAATTCTGCTTTGTAAGTGCGGTCGCCTTCTTCAGGGTCGCATCCCAATACTATCACTGCGCTCTTCCTTTTTTCATCACCGAAAGTATTTTCTGCAATCATTTCACTGTCACACTCTTCGCTAGATTTCGTGGTTTGTCCGGATCAAGCCCACGCAAGACTGCGAGCTGGTAAGCAAGAATCTGTATTGGAATTATTTGACAAATCGGAGTTAGTTCGCTCACTTCTGGAACTTTAATCCAAAAATCGAA
Source organism: uncultured archaeon (assembly GCA_964373485.1). Taxonomy (GTDB): domain Archaea; phylum Aenigmatarchaeota; class Aenigmatarchaeia; order CG10238-14; family SCSR01; genus JABABT01. The sequence continues at coordinate 1,648 of CAYJUY010000009.1, read as the reverse complement.
AATCTCGTTATTTTTTTCAGAAATACCAATTATGTAGCCGCCCCTCGTTTTGATTTCAATTGCATTAGACAAAATTTGCTTTTCATTCTCTTTTGAGACAAAAACAATACAAGGAGATCCCTTTTCAATTAGTGCAATTGTTCCGTGTTTTAATTCGCCGCCAGCAAATGCTTCTGCATGTATGTAAGAGACTTCTTTTATTTTCAGGGCTGCTTCCAATGCAGTCGTATACTGTAAGCCTCTACCTATCAAAAAAATATCTTTTTGATTTTTCAATTTGTCGGCAAGCTCTTTTATTTTGTTTCCGGTATTTTCAGAAGTTAGGAAGTAAATAACATTCCACAAATAACTCAATTTTTTTTCCTCTTCCTCAAGCCTTCCAGCAAGTTCGTACGCTATCATAGTAAGCAAAGCTACTTGAGATGTATAGCTTTTCGTAGACAAGACAGAAATTTCAGGTCCCGCATTCAACATTATAAACTTGTCAGATTCTCTTGTTATTGAAGAACCAATTGCATTCACTACCGAGATTACTTTGCTGCCCTTATTTTTTGCCGCACGAACCGCATCAAGCACATCAATTGTTTCGCCGCTTTGTGAAACTGCTATTACAAGAGTCTGAGGCGTCAGAAAGTTTTCGTAATTAGGAAATTCGCTAGCAAGTACAACATTGATGTGCATTTTGGTTATTTTGGAAAATATGTAGCTTGCTGTTAAGCAAGCGTGATAAGAGCTTCCCGCACCTATCAAAAAAATCCCGACAGCGTTTCTAATTTCATTTGCAATTTTTCTAATGATTTTTGTATCTTGTTGCATAACATTTTTCACAGTTTCGACTTGCTCAGAAATTTCCTTCATCATGAAATGGTCAAAATTTCCTTTTTGAGCTTGCCCGATATTCCAACCTATAGAATGTAAACTACGTTTGACAAATTTCTTTTCTTCTAGGTTGTAAAACTCGACTCTATAATCACTTAGCAATACCACATCGTTATCATACATAAAATGAACTTTTTTCGTGTACTCCAAGAAAGCCGGGATGTCGCTCGCGACAAAATATTCGCCATTTGATACACCCACCACCAAAGGCGATCCCTTTCTTGCGGCCAAAATTTTTCTTTCTTCCTCGTGCATTGCCACAACTGCATAATAACCCTCCAACTTTTGCAAAGCGAAGAAAACTGCCTCCTCAAAATTTTTCCCTTCCAGCATTTCGAGCTCGATCAGATTAGGTATCACTTCGGTGTCGGTCTCGCTCACAAATTGGAAACCTTTTCCCTTCAAAAAATTTTTCAACTCTTGATAGTTCTCGACTATGCCGTTGTGCACGACCGCGATCTTTCCATTGTTCGAGAAATGAGGATGCGCATTCTTCCATGTTATGCCGCCGTGAGTTGCCCAACGCGTGTGAGCTATCCCGATATTTCCCGCTAGGCTAAGTAGATTGTGTTTCGCGTGTATCTCATCAATCTTGCCGATATCTTTCTTGAAATTGAACCCGCTTCCGATTGTGACTATTCCAGCAGAATCATAACCGCGGTATTCTAAATGCTTCAATCCTTTCAACAGGATTGGTGCCGCAGGTTTTGAGCCAACATATCCGATTATTCCACACATTTTCATTCACAAACTTACAAAAATTTCTCCT
>CAYJUY010000008.1:0-10519 GCA_964373485.1 uncultured archaeon | reverse complement strand
GCGCCTGCTCAAACAGATGCTGAAGAGCGCGAACGCTTATGGTGCAGACACAAAGACAGAAGGATTTTCCGGATTTGTCTGCGAGATGCTTGCGATACACTACAAGGGATTTGCCGGCGTAATGAAGTCTGCAAAAAATTGGGGGGCTGGAGAAATAATCGACATGCAGAATTTCTACAAGAAGAGCGAGCACGGAAATCTCCGCAAGCAGTTCAAGGACCAGGCTTTGGTTTTGATCGATCCGACCGACAGGAACAGAAACACTGCTGCTGCTTTGTCTGCGAGAAACTTTTTCAAGCTCAAGAAACTCGCGCAAGAATTTTCGTCTAAGCCTTCAACTGAAATATTTTTCGGCAAGAAGCTTGAGCCGATAACTGAGCAAGAACTAAACGAATTGACGATGAAAAGAAAAACAGAACTCGTAATTCTGAAATTCCTCCCGCCGAGAGGCGTCGAAGATGTTGTGTGGCCGCAGCTCAGGAAATTCGCGGAAAGGCTGCGAGGAATTTTGGAAGAAGCAAAATACGAATTCAAAGTTTTCGGGAAGGACGTTTTTACTGACGGCTCTTACATCGCCGCTGTTTTGCTTGAGATGGAGGTGCCCAGACTTCCGGCTGTTCAAAAAAGAATTGGTCCGTCGGTGTTTGACAAGGACGACTCAAAGAGATTTCTGGAAAAATACAAGGATGCAATTGCAGGGCCTTACATAGAGGATTCGAACTGGGTCGTAGAAACAAACCGCCAGTTCATGACTGCTCGCGAAAAAATTCAAGACAGCCTGGGCAAGCCGATTGAAGAACTTTTGGCAAAAGGAATTCCAAAACTCGTCGCAGAAAGAATTGCGAAAGGGTTCGACGTTTTTTCAGAAGTCGACAGAATAATTGACGAGGCGAGAAGGAATCCTGATTTTGGGATTTTCATCAGAAAGTATTTCGAAAAAGAGAAATTGGTTTAAATTTTAGAAACAAATTAATCACGTGCAAAAACAAGGATTCCTGCTAAACAGCTTAAGCTCGCTTTTACACTTCATACAAAATGGATTCGGGAATTCCTGCAAAGAAACTGCAAAGAGTTTATAAGGAAAGTTGTCAATTGTCAACTATTTAAATTTACAATTGTAAACTTTTTATATGAAATTTCACGGCTTTCCGGAACTCGTTTTGGGTTCTAAAGTAAAGTTGAGAGTATTGCTTTACTTATTGTCCGAAGATGTTCCAACAAGCGAAAGAGAACTCTCCAGAATAATTGGCGTGTCGCATGCAGCCGTCAACAAAGTAATAAAAATTTTTTATGATACAAACTTAGTGATGCCGATGAGAATCGGAAATGCCAATGTATGGAAATTAAACGTAGAAAGCTATGCGTTTAGAGCATTAACTAACCTTGAACACCTAGCGAAAAATCCACCCCTAAAGGAACTTCAAAACGAAATTTTTGAGCATTTTAATAGCTACCAATCTGTAAAGAGCGCTGTAATTTTGGATCAATAGCAGAAGGCAAGGAATTTCCTAATAGCGACATAGATTTGTTTATTTTAGTTGAGAAGGATAAAAAAAACATACTACAAGAAGTATCTAAGCTTGAAGAAAAATTAATTAGAAAATACGGAAACAGGTTTTCTGCACACATATACACACCCAAAGAATTCTATAATTTGAATAAAAAACTAGTCGAGAATATAAATAGCGGCATAAAGGTGATATCACGAGAATAAGAGCTGTAGACAAATCCAAATTTAAAGACTACTTAAAACGTGCAGAGGAGTGTCTTAATGCAATGAACAGGTCTTACGACAGCAGAGAATGGAATGCTTGTGTAATCAATGCCATACAATCTGCAATAGCTTCTGCAGACGCTTTATGTATTTTCAAAAAAGGTGTTAGACATGCAGGAGAAAGGCACGAAGATGCTGTAGCTTTATTTTTAGATATAGACACAACCAATGAAGAAATTAAAAATAATTCCAAAAGACTATCAAAACTTCTATCGATTAAGACGGATGCAGAGTATGGAGAAAGGCTATTGAAACAAAGCGATGCAGACGAGGCTAAAATTTCCACAGCAAGATTATTTCAGTTTGTGAAAAATAGGTGTTCATTACATGATTGAAATAATTTTTCTCGGCACAGTCTCAGGAATTCCTACAAAAGATAGAAATCATTCCGCAATAATCTGGAACCATTACGGAGAGAAGAGGGAGACTTTCTTGCTCGACTGCGGAGAGGGCACACAGAGGCAGATGCTCATCGCGGGAATTAATTTTATGGACATCGACAAGATTTTCATCACCCACTGGCACGCCGATCATTTCGCAGGACTGATTCCACTAATTCAAACGATGAATCTCGAAAAAAGGACTAAACCACTTTACATTTTTGCACCTGAAGCTGAGAAATTTATTTCCGATATTATTGACCTCGGATATTTTGGTTTGAAATTTGAAATAGAAGCAGTTAATCTTCCTTTCGAGGGTGAGGAAATTTACAAAGTTTTTGAGACAGAAGATTACGAAATGCTTTCAACTCCTGTGTTGCATACTGTTCCAACAGTTGCATTCGCTCTGAAAGAAAAAGAAAAATGGAACGTTGATCCGAAAAAAATCAAGAAACTGAAATTAAAGCCAGGAGCTTGGATGAAAAAATTGAAGGAAAAAAGTGAAGCAGAGTACAATGGGAAAAAAATAAAATTGAAAGACGTCGCGTCTGCAAAACCTGGACTAAAAGTCGTGTATAGCGGCGACACTAAACCTTGCAAAACTGTCGAAAAAATTTCTGAAGGAGCAGATTTGCTGATTCATGATGGTACATTTCTAGAATTGGAAGATGCAAAGGGAAAGCATCATGCAGACGTTTCACAAGCGGCAAAGCTTGCAAAAGCTGCAGGCGTCAAGCAGTTAATTCTCACGCACATAAGCAGAAGATACAAAGACACAAAACCTCTCGAGATACAAGCAAAGAAACTTTTCAAGAATACAAAAATTGCACACGATTTCATGAAGGTAGAGATAAGGTAGAAATAAGAATTTAAATTTGATTTTATTATAAATATTTATGTTAGAATATTCTGAGATCGTTAAAGATTTAGACTTAGAAAAGATTATCAATTGCGGAAAGGAATTTTTTGTTTACTGTAGAACACACTATGATGTCAACTTGTCAAAAGAACAGAGAGCAAAGCTCTTCTTAACTAAAGATAGTATGATGAAAGCAGCAAATTTAATAGCAAAATACATAAAATCAGAGACTGGAACTAAGAGAGTTTTTAAAGAATATGATTATAGGGACGATTTGCGCGATGATACAGATTTACCCGAATTTCAGGTAATAAACCCAACTAAGTATCCTAAAACTATAGAAGCCGAAATTTTTTCTGATTTTAAGAAAGAGAAAACTAATATACCATTAGTATGCAGTTGGATAGAATTTTACAATCAAGGACAAGAGTCTATATTAGTAAATTTGACAGACAAGAATTTTGATGTCATAGAGATAGATGACCAGAAATTGGATTCTTTGACACAAAATGTGAATCAGGTCGGACTTAGGTGACCTAAAGAATGACGATTGTAGTTTGTGCCCCCGTTGGGATTCGAACCCAAATCAGAAGCTTTTTACCAAAATGACCGCAAGCTTCTGTGCTATCCAGATTACACCACGGGAGCATATTGTAAACTATTAAAGGTATTGTGTATAAGTTTAAATCTGGCGATTTCGTGGACAAGAAATTTTGCAGCACTTGTGGGAGCCACATAATGGCTAAGGACAATTTTGTGGAATTCAATTGTCCTGACTGTGGAAAATTAAGAATAATCCGCTGCAAGACTTGCAAGGATTTGAGTAACAAGTACAAATGCAGCGAGTGCGATTTTGTAGGACCGTGATTTTTTGTCAGAAGTGATTGTTGTTTTCAAAGTGATGCCAGCAGATGAAAGCACGAATATCTCCAATCTTGAATCAAAAATAAAATCAAAAATTGATGTGAAAAAAATAGAGAAGGAACCGATTGCGTTTGGTTTAGTCGCGCTAAAAGTCACAACGCTGGTGATGGATACAGAAGGAGTTGTCGATGAAATTGAGAAAGAGTTAAGCGATATCGAGGGCGTAGGCGAAGTAGAAGTAACCGAAATTAGCCGAGTCTTGTAAATATTTCTATTTTTGAAAAATTTTTCCATCTCGAGAAAAATCAGGAATTTTCCTGCTTTTTATTTTGCTCTTCCTCGACCTGCTTCTCCAAATTTTTCACGGTATTAAGTTTGAGACTGAGAGCTTCTTTTAGTCTGTCAACAAACGGAACAGTCTCCCTGTTAATACCTACTATGTTCGCAATTCTTCCAGTCAGGAAGGCCGCCATAAAAACGAACGACATAGTTCTCGCGAGCTTCGAATCACCAATTGCCCACAGTTCGTTTATGGAATTCACGTAATGCTCCAGAATCCCCTTCGTCTCTTCAATTCTCGCGTTCATCTCTTCCGTCTACAGCTTGTCGCGAAGGAATATCAAGTCAACATTCTTCGTCAATCCGGTCCTCTGGTAGCCGTTCATCTCGTTGTGATTGATCTCTGGAAAATAATCGTACATGACTGCCATCTTCGCGTTTTCATTGAACTCGTTCTTCATTCTTCTTATCGAGCCGATGTGGTCGCTAGTGCCGTAGATTGCAAGCCTCGAGTTCTTTATTTTGTTGGCGAGTTCGTCAAGACTTCTAGTGTCGACTTTCTTTATGACGCTGCCTACCTCTTCAAAATCTTTTTCAAAATCTTTGAAGCCGAGCTTCTGCAATGTTATGAACAATGGAAAAAACATGAAAGGCATGGCGTCCCTAGGTTGATAGCCGCCTGGGAGATTTATGACAGGCACGTTCAGTTTGTCGGCCCATTCTTTTAATTTTCCACCGGATGTAACAGCTATTAACTTGCAACCCAAGTTCTTCGCCTGCATGAACTGGCTCAAGGTCTCCTCGGTGTTTCCAGAATAACTGATGCAGAAGACCAGAGATTTTTCATTTGCAAATTTTGGCATGTGGTAGTCCTTTATCACAAGTATCGGGATGTCCAGTTTGGCTACGTCCACCAACAAATCCCCGCATGCGCCAGAACCTCCGAGTCCGCATACAATTACGTTCGTGACGCCGCTCACTTCAGGCGGTTGGAACTCGTTCCCAATTTTGATTGCTTGCTTGCACATCTCGACATAATCGTCAGCAAAATTCTTCATGGGGTCTTCGCCGAAAAAAGGGAACGCCATTTAATCACTGCCGACAAACAATTTATATCTATCCTTGCCCTCAAGGTCTTCTACGATCCTTCTTATCACAATTTTCTTCGGGTCAGGCAGCATCGGAACTCTTTCCTGAAGTTCCTTAAAACTTTCAAACGGCTTCTTCTTTCTCTCGCCGACTATGTCCCACATGTGCTTCTTGCCGATGCCAGGCAAGAGTTCGAGCGAATGCAAGCGAGTTGTAACTGGTCCGGCTTTGTTGAAAAAATTCACAAACCTTTTCTCGTCCTTGTCTATCAAGTTGGTCACGATCTCCACGACCATGTTCTTCGCATAATTTGTCAGCTCGTCGTAGCTTATCCTCCCGCGTATGTATTTCACCTGATCCCTCTTCTCGTCGCCGACATAAATCCTGTCGTTTGCTTTCAAAGTTACTTCGTCCTTTATCGCAACCTCGAGAAGATTGAGAAACTTCTCGCCAATTCCTTGCGCGACAGCTTCGGCCTTCCTGTCGTTCGGTTTTCCGTGCGGCAGGAAATCTAATACTATGATGTAATCGTCTTTGGCTATCATGAAATCACCTCGATTTCATGCGAACTTTTTTACAGTCTCGAGAATTAAGTTTACTTCATCTTCAGTCAGTGTCGCGAAATCCTTGTGCAGAATCGCGCGCAAATCGTCTTTGTCCTGGGGCAGAAAATTGACAACCATCGCTATTTGCCTCTCTCGTAATTTCCCTATCTTGAAAAGCTCCGCGCCGAGGTTCTTCGCGCTCTCCACATCGAGCGTTACAAATTTATTGAGGGTTTCGTATGCGTTCTTCTGCTCGAACTTTAAGTCCTTCTCCTTCGACCTCTTTTCGAGAATTTCCTTCGCTTCCGTGTCTGCGACTATTTTTTCTTCCAATATTTCCATTAGACTCACCGTTCAAACTGCTTTGAGGTGCTCAGCCCTGCTGATTACCCTCTTGGTCTTATTACCGTCTTGAATTTCGACAATATAAGACTTTCCCCTCTTCCCAAAAATATAGCCGCTTCTGCCCCTGAATCTTCTGTAAGGCATCCCGCGTTGGCTGGACGGGTCTTGCATAATGACAACATGTTGGCCCTCTTTGTACTCGCGAAGGAATTTTGTTATGGTAGGCCTGTAGTAAGGTTTGTGAGAGAACTTTTTTCTCGTCTTGTGTCTGGATCCCCTCGAAGGTTTTGTCATTCATTTCACCGCATGTATTTTTACTACATCTAGAACTATCCTTTTAACTTTGTTGTTTAAAAGCTCCGCGATGTTTGGCCTCGTTCTGCCTTCATCACCGCTTACCAATTCTTTCACGTAAAGTCCCGCCTCCCCTCTAATAACAAATCTTATTTTTTTCCTTCCTAAAATTTTGTAGGAAATAGATTTTACTCCGCGCTTTCTTAACAAGTCTGCACGCCTATGTTTCACTCTTGTTGGAGTTTGCTGCGATATGATTGCTCCTTTTAGTGATTTTACTTTTGGCAAAAGTTTTTTCTCGACAATTTTCTCAAATTCGACTTCGGCAGAATAAGTTTTGTCACGTCTATCAGATTTTATTTTCCTCACGTATTCTTTGTCAGAAAATTTCAAATCGTTTACTTTCACCTTCCCAGATTTGTTTATTAGTTTTTCAATTTTTCTTAAATCAAACTTTCTTTTCTTCGGTTTCACAATTTCCAGAACAAAGGGTCTGTAATCCAAACATCTAGCATCTATGTCTTCTCTCCCAGCTCCGTGAAGTGCATGGTCTTTCCCATCAGCAACTTTCAAAAGCGGTTTCCCAATAATTTCTTGCACAGAAGTTTTGTAAAGTTTTCCTTCACCTTTGCACTCAACACAACCTTTGCCATTGCAATTAGTGCACATCCATCTCGTCTGCGGAATTCCTCTCACAAGCTTTTGATAACCGCCAGAAATGTAAAGACTCCTCAATTGAATTCTCGTCTCATTTTTCTTCAAATCGATAAGAATCACAGCATCCGAATCTTTCAAGTTGAATTTTTTTCCTGTGAGTTTCTCTATTCTTTTTCCAACTTCGCGATTAATTTCAGATTTGACAGGCTCAACATAGTCTATTCCAATTTTTTCCCACAATTTTTCTTCAGCATTCCGCATCTCATTCGACGGAATTGAGCCGACAACAAAATCAGAAAATTCTACTCCCTTCAATTTATTTGCCGCAGTCTTCACTACTTCATCTATTTTTTCGAGAAAAAAATTTTGGCAGATTTCGCACTTTACAGGTTTCTCGATTTCTATTTTCAAATTCCTGAACTTGAATCCATAAAAATTCGGCATGTAAACAGTCAATTTTTCCCCAGAATCAAGAACAAATGCAATGTAAGTTCTAATTATTTTTCCACGCTGTTCATTTGTAAGTCCTGAAAGCAAGTTTCCGAGAGTCCTGCCGAGACAATTGTCGCAAATACTCTGCTTTAATACTTCAACAATTCTTTCCTCAAGTTTCATTTTTCCACCACAATTTCCAAAGTAGCTGACTTCTTTTCGATTATTTTTGCTAATCTCTTTAGATTTCTAAGATTGGAACCATCGGCTCTAGCAAACACATTGACACAATCCCAAAGAATGGCTCTACCATAAACAATAGCTATGGCCTTGGATATGTCGCTCCTATTGAGCGGTGAGGCATAACCAATCTCTCCTGGCTTTAGTCTTGCAGAGGCATTTTCTTGTTTAACCTTTATTTTCGGTCCAAATGTCCATATCTCTTCGCCAGATATTTTTGCATGGACAAACTTTCTTTTTAGCGGCAAATTTTTAAGAAAGTTTTTGCACGTATCTGGTGCTTCCTTCCTGTACAACGTAAATTTTATGGGCGGAACTAATCCAGATTTAACAATGATATAAGACAACATTTTCACCTCAGAAATTCAAACCGAATTGTTTTGCAAGATTCTTCAACTGACCTCTCTGCATACCAGCTTTTCCGCCGAGCTGCCTCATCATTTTTTTCATAGAGCTGTACTGGTTAAGAAGTTCCCTCACATCAGCTTCGCTCTTACCAGAACCTTTCGCAATTCTTTTAATTCTGCTGGAGTTTATCAAATCTGGGTAATTTCTCTCATCCTTTGTCATGCTCTGTATAATATGTTTGTACTTCTTCATCTTCTCCTCTTGCTGCTTCAATAGATTTTCAGGAACTCTGCTTCCCATTCCTGGAATCATGTTGAGAACCTGCGTCATTGGCCCCATTTTTTCCATCGCTTCTATTTGTTCAATGAAATCTTGAAGTGTAAACTTCCCTTCAACAATTTTCTCGACAGATTCTTTCTTGATTTCGACTTCTTTCGCTTTTTCGAGAAGCGTTTGCAAATCTCCGAGTCCCAACAAACGCGAAACAAATCTTGTTGGATCGTAAATCTCAAGATTCTCAAGCTTCTCTCCAACTCCAATGAACTTCACTTTTGCGCCTGTGACAGAAGTTGCAGCAAGAGCTCCGCCCGCCTTTGCAGTTCCGTCCATTTTTGTAATTATTACACCAGTAATCCCGATTAATTTGTGAAATTCTTCCGCCTGCACTTTTGCGACTTTCCCAAGGTCAGCAGGAATTGTAAGTAAAACTTCGTCCGGCTTGATTATTTCGCCGAGTTTTTTCAGCTCGTCAGCAAGCTGCTTGTCCAACGCATTTCTACCTGCGGTGTCAAAAATTAAAACATCAAGTTTCGAAAATTTTTCTATTGCATTTTTTGCAGCTTCGTAGGGATTCTTATTTTGTTCTACATGAACAGGCGTACCAATTTGTTTACCAAGTTGTTCAAGCTGTTGCGGCGCAGCTGGTCTGTGATAATCAAGTGCAACTAGCCCAGGCTTCAAACCCTGTCTGCTAAAATATTTAGCAATTTTTGCAATGCTTGTCGTTTTACCTGAACCAAACAAGCCAACAAGCATTATTTTCTTTTTTCCAGAAAGACTGGCGGGTTCCCCGCCCAAAAGATTCACGAGCTCGTCATAGATGACCTTCAATACATGCTCGCGCAGAGTCATGCCGGATGGAATCTTTTCATCGAGCGCTTTCTTCTTTATATTTGCAACAAGCTGGTCTGCAAGTTTTATGTCGACATCAGATTGCAGCAACAATTTTCTTATGTCTTGCAGAATTTCCTCGACAGTTTTCTTGTCGATTGAAGTTCCAGTAATAAGTTTCCTAATTATACCGCTGAGACCTTTTCCGAGCGAATCAAACATGCTTAGGATTACGCAGAAGTCCTTTTAAGGATTTCGACAATCAGCCTGTGAGGATATTGTCAACAAATTTCTTGGCATCAAATTCTTCGAAATGCGAATAGTCCTGCCCGATTCCCAAAAATAAAATTGGTTTTTTGAGCTCATGTGTTACAGAAAGAATTGCCCCGCCCTTCTCGTTCACATCTATCTTGGTGAAAATTACAGCGTCAACTCCAACTTCGTTGTACATTCTAGCCTGAAGCACAGCATCATTTCCTGTAAGAGAATCTATCACAAGAATTTTCACATCGGGCTTGTTGACTCTTACAATTTTTCTCATTTGATCCATCAGATTTACGTTTGTATGAGCTCGTCCTGCAGTATCTGCCAAAACAAAATCAATCCCTTTTGCTTTTGCATGTTCGATTGCATCAAAAATTACAGCCGCAGGATCAGCGCCATATTTGTGTTTTATTAATTTTACTCCAATTTTATTCGCATGAATTTCCAACTGCTCCTCTGCGGCAGCCCTGAATGTATCGGCTGCAGCAAATACACAAGTGTATCCTTTCTTGATGAGCCAAGATGCGGTCTTTGCAAGTGAAGTTGTTTTGCCGGCCCCATTAAACCCCCAGAATGCAATCAAAATTGGTTTTTTCTCTTTCACCCTCAACTCCAAGTCAAGTTTTGGAACATCAAGTATTTCCAACAAACTTTTTCGAAAAGTTTCAATAATAATTTCTTTTTCTCCGCCTCTTCTAATTTCTCTGTCAACAAGCGCATTTTTCAAATCATTCTTGATTTTTTCTGCAACTTCTACTGCTACATCGGCTTCTATTAAAGAAATCTCGATGTCAGTCAGCAGCGGATTTACATCTTCAGCAGAAAGTTTTTTCTCAACAATTTTCTTGACGACCTTCTCAGTTATTCTCTTGAAGAATGATTTCTTCTCGCGTTTTTCCTTAACTTCAACTTTTGGTATCTCGACCTCCTTCAAAACACTTTCAGATTCAACCTCTTCCTGCTTTTCTTCAAACACCTCTTCTTTTTTCGGTATCTCTTCAACTTTCGGAATTTCTTCAGCTTCTTCAACAATCTCTTC
>CAYJUY010000007.1:5022-10538 GCA_964373485.1 uncultured archaeon | reverse complement strand
GAACGAATGCCAGCCCGATTAAGTTGAAAGTTCCGTTTTGTATCAAAAAGTTTACAGTCATCGGACCAAGCAAGCCAACAATCAGGGCAGCTATAACAGGAACAACAATGTTTATCAGGTCCACGCCGCCCTCCTTCGGTCTGATTTTTTTAAATGCCGTGTAAACTATTGCGAATGCGATTACAGCGAAGAACCAAGGAAGGTAAGTTCCTACATTTGCGTTGTTAACAACTTGTGTTACTAATCTTACAGATTCTCCTTGAAAACCGTAAGCGAACTGCAAGTAATTTGCGACTCCAATGTTCAATACAGATTCTTCAGTGCCGCCTCCGCTGCTTCTTCCCGCGAACTGATTGCCGGTTACAGTTTGGTAAATCTCGCCCTCTCGGCAAACCCCTTCAATCACATCAATTGGATTGTAGCAGCCCGGGACCCAGAACAGCCCAATGTTTCTCGCAACCCATGGCGACATTACAAGCAATGTTACAAGTATCACAAGTCCATAGGTTTTCAGCGCCTGCAAAAATCCGTTCATGTTTCTGGTTTTAATCAGATGCAAAATTCCCATCACGACTGTAAATATTGGCATGAACAAGCCTGCTATGTTTGCGAGAACAGATATTCCAGAAAATATTCCTGCAAGCACCCAGAATTTTCTGCTGCCGGTTTTAATTGCAGTCAGCAAACTGAGGAACGCGATAGAGAAAAAGAATATGTAAGGAACAACCGTGTAGAAAAGAACGGAGTAAGTGACGAAAGATGGAATCGTCACGGCAATTGCAGCAGCGATGATTGCAAGATTTTCCGAGTAGAGTTTCTTTCCGAAAACGTATATCACGAGACCTGTCATGAATGACAGAAAAGGCACAAGGAACTTCACGAAAGTTTCACTGAAACCGAACAGGAAATAGAAACTAGCCTCGATTAGATTCCAGAATGGCGGCCTGCCAAATCTTTCTGGATTCAGAGTAGAGCCGTAGAGCGGTGTATACTTAGAGTAGTCGACTTCTGTGCCGATATATTTTGCTGTCGATGTGTGGAAACCTTCATCGCCGAACGCTATTGGATTCGTGAAAGTTATGCCGAGTTCGAGCGCGAAAATTATGATTAGAAAACCGAGGATCAGGAATTTTTTTAAATTTCTGGTGTCGATTGCTATCTCGATTTCCGCCATACAGCTAATTATATAAAATTCTTTATAAGTATATTCCACAAAACTGATTACCATGAGAGCCAAGAAGCTGAAAGTCTCGATACTGATAATCGGCAGGAACACAAAAGACGAGTTGCCTAGGTTGCTGAACTCTTTCAAGAAATTGACATATCCGAGAAAACTTTACGAAATAGTTTTTGTCGACGACGGCTCTACCGACGGAAGCTGGAGGATTGCGAAAAAATTCGGCGCAAGAGTTTTCAGATTCGAGAAGAGACAAGGCCGCGCGCGGGTTAGGAACAAGGCTCTAAGTCTTGCAAGATATCCAATAATTGCATGGATAGATTCCGACTGCGAGATACAGGATCCGCACTGGATAGAGAACATGTTGAAACATATGACGGGAAAAGTGATTGGCGTGGCTGGCAACCAATTGAAGCCACTTGGCGGACTTTCGCGAGTGATCTGGTATTTGCCCGGTATGGCTTATCTTGCAAACGAGCCGAAGGAAGTTTCGTTCGCGCCGACTACAAGCAGTTTGTTTGTAAAGAAACCTTTGCTGCAAGCCGGGGGTTTTGACGAAAATCTGATTACTGCAGAAGATTTGGAATTGTGTTGGAGGCTCGGCAAAAAGGGATACAAGTTCTTGCAAATTCCAGAGGCTGCAATCACGCATCATTTTCGTTCGTCATTCAGGAGTTTTGCAAAGCAGCAATACGAGCGCGGGATTTTCGGCGGATATCTTTTCAGAAAATACGGGAAAGGAACGGCTGGCAAAATTATGGACAACTTTATTTTTTTCATGCCGATTCTTGGATTTGCAATTCTTTTGTGGCCGCAAATTTTGTATGTGATTGCAATTTTTCCTCTTTTCATTCACGCAGGTCTTGGATATTTCAATTTCTTTCCAAAAGTTTTGTGGTATTATCTGAAGAACGAAAAAAATTTGGCAGGTACTTTTAAGTTAGTAGTCGCAGAATACGTGAAGACTTTCACATTGTTGGGTGGATTGCTCGATTACCAACTGAAAAATCTCAAGAGGTGACTCCATGAAGAAACTTACTGTTGTTGTTGTGAATTGGAATGGCCTCGAGAATTTGAAAAGACTTGTTCCTACTCTGAAATCTCAGACTTACAAAAATTTCGAGCTGCTTGTTTCTGACCAAGGATCGACTGATGGAAGCGTGGAGTGGATGAAGAAAAACAAAATAAAATTTATTGAGAACGGCAGAAATACAGGTTTCAGTGGCGGCGCGAATCGCGGACTGAAAAAAGTTAAGACAAAGTATGCGGCGCTGTTCAACGACGATATGAGGCTCGAGCCGAATTGTCTGGAGCTTCTCGTGGAGACTATAGAAGGCGATCCAGAAATTGGCGCGGTGCAGGCGCTGATCGCAAATTGGGACGGGAGCCAGATTGAAAGTACAGGACTGATGGTCACTTACAGCTCGTTCGTCGCGACAAGAGACAAGTACAAGCCGTTCGTGCGCACGATAAGCGGACCGAAACAAATTGAAATGGCGAGTGGCGGCGCATCTGTATTTAGAATGTCTTTACTGAAAAAAGTCGGATTCTTCGACGAGGATTTCAATCCAGCATACAACGAAGATGCGGATTTGTCAATGAGGATTAAAGCTGCGGGATACAAATGCGTGCTGCAGCCAAGCGCAGTGGTGTATCACAAGAGCGGACCGTCAACTCACAAGCTCTGCTACGAAGGCAGATTAATAAATCACCGAAACAGATACCGGCTGATGCGAAAACACTGGACAAGAGCAAGATGGGCTAAGGCGGCGCTTTGGTTTCCATTCATCGCAGGTTTCTACATTTTCAGGAAACCAGACAAAGCAGTTTTCCAAGCGACATACGAATTTCTGACTGGTCAGCTCGACAAGAAAAAATGGAAATAAGTATTAAACCCAACAAATTTTAGTTATTGTGATTTCATGAGAATCTTGTACATCATCGACTTCTTCCATCCGCATGTTGGAGGAGTTCCGACATTTTTCAAGAATTTGGCCGAGAACGTTTCGAAGATGGGGCACAAGGTTACAGTCGTCACAGCTCATGCAGATGGAACGAAAAAATTTGAAAATTACAAAGGGATGAAAATATACAGGTTTGGAAAAACCCGCGAACAGTTCTTGGCGGGCGCGACACTTTTTCTGATCAAGGACAAAGAGAAGTACGACGTTGTGCATACTAGCACCTACTCTGCCATGATTCCCTCTTATGCGTTCTCGATTTTCAAGAAAGTTCCAGAGGTGCTGAGCGTTCATGAAGTATGGACACTTAAAGAATGGACAGAGTTTACAAACACGAAAGGGATTTTTTATTTTCTGGAGGAGAGGTTGCTTTTCTCTTTGCCCTTCGACATTTACATTTCGCCGAGCATTCACACAAAGAAAGATTTGGAAAAAGTTGGAATCAGCAGCGCGAAAATAAAAGTTATTCCACACGGAATCGACAGAGAAATTTTCAACCCAAAACTGAAAAAATTGAGAAAGCTTGTGAGAACGAAGTATATGGTTGGCAAAGACGAGTTCATCGGTTGTTTCGTCGGTAAGGCAACTGTTTTCAAGGGGATAGAATATTTACTAGATGCGCTTGAGGCTGTTCTCAAAAAAAATAAAATGAGATTTATTTTCGTGTTGTCTCGTTCGCACGAGAGCGGATACAAAAAGTTTATGAGCAGAGTTCAAAGTTCTGAGATTCTCAGGAAAAATATAATCGTCGCAGAAGCGTCTAACAATCACGAGTTCGTTTCAAAAATAATTGCCGCTTCTGATTTTCTAGTTATGCCTTCTCTTACAGAAGGCTTTGGTTTGGCTGCCGCTGAAGCAGCATCAATCGGAGTTCCGGTAATAGCAACCAAGGAAACCAGTTTGACCGAAGTTGTGGAAGAAAATAAAAATGCGATTTTTGTGAAACCTAGAAGTTCAAGAGAAATCTCGCACGCGGTTGTGACTCTTGCAAAGAACAAGAAATTAAGATTGAAATTGTCGCGCGGGAAAAAATTCAAAACTTGGAGAGAAATCGCGCGCGAGTACGTTAAGGTTTATCAAGACGTAATCAGGAAACATAAAGAGGCTGGAAAATAAAATGCCGAGGATAACAAAGTTGGTGCTGGACAACGTGCACTTTCTAGTTTTGCTGGGAATAATTTTTGTAGCCATATCGCTGAGAGCCATCAATTGGAATCCAGACAGCATACTCGATTTCGATCCGTGGTGGTTCTTCAGGCATGCACAAGAAATTCTTAACAATGGTTTCGTTCCGCCGAAGTGGGATATACTGAGCTACTATCCGCCCGGAAGGCCGGTAGATTATTATCTGGGATGGTCTTATACAATCGCAGCGTTTTACGCAATAGTTAGCAATTTCATGTCGATAACGCTTACAAAATTTGCTGGAATTTTTGTTGCGATATTCGCCGGTCTCTCTGCAATTCCAGCTTACTTGGTCGGGAAGTATGTGACAAACAAATGGGGTGGGCTCGCCACAGCTTTTTTCGCTACCATATCCGCGACATTTCTCTCTGTCTCGATTGCGGGATATCCTGACAGCGACGCGACAGATGTTTTTTACACTTTTCTTTCAATAATCACAACCCTTTTCGCGATAAAGAAGGCGGACAAAATTGTTTTTTCAAACCGCAATCATTTTTTCAAATCACTCGCGGGGTATCTTCCTTATTTAGCTCCTGCAATAATCAGCTACTGGTTGTTCGCATTCAACTGGAGCAGCAGTTGGTACATATACTACATATTCGTGGTCTTCATCCCGCTCCTGATAATTTTCAGGATAATCCAGTCGCTGATAAAAAGGGAGCATAAGTTTGGTCTTGGTTTGCTCGTAACAAAAATTCGCGAGAACAAGAATTTGATATTTGCAATCCTGCTGATCGGATTCGTCGGTGAAGCAATCTCACTAGCTACAAGCGGTTGGCCGTTCAACATAATTCCTCCGCACGACCAACTCGTGCAAGGCCTGAATATAATCGGGACAAGAGACATCGCTCTAGTTGGCTTTACAGGAATGTTCGGAATAATCGGCGCGATCAGCGGAGTTGCTTTTGGAAGATTGAGGGGAACTGTCATCGGCGGAATTCTTGGAGTTGCCTTTGCGATCGTGCTCATACTTTCTGGGGTAACGGGCCAGGCGCTCATTGTTAACCAGTCCGTTGCAGAATTGCAACCGATTCAAAATATTTTTGCAGAGTTCGGCGTAATCCTTGGAAGAGTCGGAGTTGTGCCGATGTTTTTCGCGTTCACCGCATTCTTCATCACCGCACTTAAACTGATTTTCAGGAAGGAGATTCACACAGCAGAATTTTTCGCGATAATTTGGCTTTTGATATCGC
>CAYJUY010000007.1:0-5012 GCA_964373485.1 uncultured archaeon | reverse complement strand
GATGGCGGTAGCCACGGCGGCAGGCTTCACAATTGGGAATTTGATTTATTATTCAAGGAACAAGGGAAGCGCAGTCCTTCTCGGGACTTTCTTTGCAGTTTTCTTGGTGGGAGGATTAATTCACTTCAACGAGAACTACGGTTTTGCAAAAGCTGCTGGCGGCGGACTTGACGTGAGCCAGAACTGGAGAGACGCGCTTGATTGGTTGAAGACGAATGCCGACAAGGACTCTTTGATAACAACATGGTGGGATCCCGGTCACATAATTGCTGGATCAACTGGCCTCAAAGTGATGGCGGATGGCGCGCACTGCGGACCAAATTCATGTATACTTCTCGACCACAACACCAGGATACAAGACATGGGAAGAGCCTTCGCAATATCAGACGAGGAAGAGGCGGTGAAAATTCTCAGCAAATATTTGTCAATAACTCCGCAGCAGTGCCAAGAAGTTCAGGAAAGATTTGCTAGCAGTTTTACTCCAGACTCCTGCAGACCAGTCAGCGATATGTATGTACTTGCGACTTCGGACTTAATCGGGAAATATTACTGGCTAAGTTTCTTCGGGACCGGCCAAGGCGCAGTCTACACGACTTGCAATGCGCATCAGGGGGAAACGCAGAGGCTCGGCGCACCGACATACGTATGCGGCACATCAGTTCCGATGGAGATTTCTCTTGTGCAGCAGGACAACAACATATTTGCAGTGATGAACTCTCCGCTTCAAGGATTGAGAAACGCGCCGGTCAAAGACTTGATAATTTTCCAGCAGGGCCAGCAATTGGTAATCGGAAGCGGTAGAAATATTTCAACCAGCATCAACGGGCTGGTTTGGGTTGACCCGTCCTTCTCCGTGTTGTTCTTCATGCCGCAAAACATAAGGGACAGCATTTTCACGAACATGTTCTTCTTCAACGGAAATGGCGAGAGCAGTCTTGGGATAAAACCGCTTGAGAAATTCAAGTTGGTTTACAATAATCCTGAAGTTAAAATTTTCAAAGTGAACTTCGGCAATGTCGCTGGTGTTATTTAAGCGGCGCGAGATTATTGATTATCATGGGAGATCTCCCTAAGTTGCCATTTGAAAGAATTCTTAAGAAAGCCGGAGCAAAAAGAGTTTCGCAGGATTCGCTTGAAGAGTTCGCTGCTGTGATGGAAGAGAGGATGTTGAAAATTGCCGCGGATGCGTTGGCGCTGGCTAAGCATGCGGGAAGAAAGACTATCACGGCCGAGGACGTTCGAATAGCAAAGAGAAAAGTTTAATCCTTTGTCCTGCAAATAAATTCTGTTCGTTATGGTTTCTCTAGAGGAGTTGCTTTCAAGCATTCGGAAGAAGTCCGACATAAGCGCGGAAAAGCTGGATGCGATGATAGAGGACAAATGTCTGGAATTTTCCGGAATGATAACAAAAGAAGCCGCGGCCCATTTGGTGGCGCGGGATATTGGAATAAGTTTGCCAAAAACAGAAAACTCAAGGTTGCAGATCAAGAACATAGTGCCTGACATGAGGAATGTCAACATCATGGGACGAATAATAAAAATATCGCCGATAAACATTTTCGAAAAAAAGAGCGGCGACAAGGGAAGAGTCGTGAATATTTTCATTTCAGACAGCACAGGCTACATACGCGTCCCGCTCTGGAACGACCAAGTAAAAATTGTCGAGGACGAAATTGTGAAGATTGGCGATGCTGTACAAATTTTCGGAGGCTCGTCGAAGGAAAATATTTATGGCGAGGTTGAGATTTCTATCGGGAAGTCTGGCGGCCTGAGGAAATTGGATGACGAATATGTGGCTCCGAGTCTGGAATCTGTAGGAAGAAAAATTTTATCAGATGTGGGCGAGCAAGTCAAGATTGCAGAACTTGTTCCAGGAAATTTCGAAATAAGAGGAACTATAGTGCAAGTTTTCAGGGGAAATTTTATTTTCGAGACGGATGCGGGAGAGAAAGCGCTTGTGATATCGTGCTTGATGGACGATGTAACTGGAGATGTGCGTGTGGTATTCTTCAGAAATCTTGCCGAGCAAGTTTCCGGCTTAACTGTAAAAGATTTGGAGAGTATTGATGCGAATAGCAGATTGGATTTTGTAAAGAAAAATAATTTAGGAAAAGAAATTGCGGTCGTTGGAAAAGTGAAGAAAAATAAGTTCTTTGACAGTCTCGAGCTAATTGTGGATTCTGTTAAAGATTTAAATGCGTTGGAAGAGAGTAAAAGAATAGTCGAAGAGCTCGAGCAAAAGATTGGTGTATAGTTTGGCAAGAGAAAAGACAATAACACTGGAAGACATAGATGGCGTTGGCGTAAAAATAGCAGAAAAGTTGCGTGAAATCGGCTATACAGATCCTATGACGATTGCTGTCACATCGCCAAGCGAACTTGCCGCGATAGCGGAGATCGGAGAAGGTCAGGCGCAGAAAATAATTAATTCTGTAAGGAAAATGCTCGACATTGGATTTGAAACGGCTGATAAAGTTTTGGAGAGAAAAATTGCTGCAGCAAAAATTACGACTGGTAGCAAAAATTTGGACAAACTTCTTGGTGGAGGAATCGAAACTCAGGCGATAACAGAGGTGTACGGTCAGTTTGCATCGGGCAAGTGTGTTAGCAAAGACACTCCTGTGATTTTCCTTAATGACGAATTTTTGCACTACGGTTCTATAGAGGACGCGTATTTGATTTACAGGCACGCTAACGGAGAACGAAAGATTTCTGAAGGATTTTACGTTCCCGTGGACAATGTCTCGGTCTTCGGTCTCACGGACAGGGGCCTGTCGAAAACAAAGGCGTCCGCACTATACAAAGAGTTTGTTCCAACGCTCGTCCAGATTAAAACCAAACGCGGTAGAATAATCAAATCAACAAAGCAGCACAAGCTGCTCGTTATAAATGAGAATGGAATGCAGTGGCTACCGGTCGGCCTAATCGGGAAGGGTAGCGCTTTGGCGGTCCCGAAAAAGATTAATTTCACAAGATTTTCCGAAGTAAGCGAGGACGACGCCTATTTCCTAGGACTGTTTGTAGCAGAAGGCACCAGCAATCCGCTCTCAATCACAACAGCAAGCAGTCCAATTAAAAACTGGCTCATGCGTTACATCAAGAAACGTTTTGGATATGCGCCAAGAGTCTCGGAAAGGTTTTCCAATGGGACAATAAAATTCCTGATAATTTTGAGGAAGCCTACAAAAACTCTCCTGACTAGTCTGGTCCAATCCAAGGCCGGTACTAAATTTATTCCGCTGGAGATATTTGGCGCGAGTGAAAAATCTGTTAGAGCCTTCCTCAAGGGCTATGTGACCGGGGACGGCCATCTCGGTAGCGAGATAGAACTCACGACGAAAAGTTTTGACTTGGCGAGCCATCTGTCTTACCTTTTGAAAATCTTCGGTGTGGAAGTTTCATTAACGGAAAAAATGGTTGACGGCGAAAAATACTACAGGGTCTTTATAGTAGGGTTCGACAGGGACAGAATCGGCAAAGTTCTGGGCAAAAGGTACGAGACGAGGTCCTCTGAGTATGGCTACCCAGAGGGAGTCATAAATTTCTTGAGGAAGACTTACAGAGAAACCATAGGAGGGAACAGGGGAAATTTCAGGAAACTAATCGGGAAAAGGAACACCAGAAATTATGCCTACCACGTCTTAACAAAGGACTCGAAGTCAAAAGCCATAAGCGAGGACACTTTCAGGGCGTGTGTCCAAGTGCTTCTGCGCGGAAGAACCCATCTGCAAAAAACTTTGAAACTCGCAAATCGCTTTGAAAAATTAAATAAAAAAGATTTGAGAAGACTGGGCAAACTTCTGCCATTCCCGTTCAATATAGCCAAAAAGATTGGGGTCAACAGAAGCACATTTTCGAATTACATGATTAGGGGCTTGCCTAAGAAGGGTCCCAGAAAAAACGTTGAAACAATAAAACGTGCGCTGTCGAACGAAATAAATGTAAGGCTTGAGAAGTTGGAGCACGGCCTGAAAGTTTGCAAGAACGCCCACAATCTTTCTTGGGATGTCGTTGAGAGGATGAAGGAAATAAAGTACAACGATTACGTTTACGACTTTGTAGTACCGGGGTGTCACAGCTTTGTCGCTGGGGCACTGCCGACGATAATGCACAATTCCCAGCTAGGTTTCCAGTTGTGCGTCAACGTCCAGCTCCCGATTGAGAAGGGAGGTCTGGGTAAGGGCGTGCTCTTCGTCGACACGGAGAACACCTTTTCGCCGACGAGGCTGGTCCAGATAGCGAAGCACAACAAGCTCGACCCGGAAAAGGTCCTGAAGAACGTCCACGTGGCAAGAGCATACAACAGCGAACACCAAATGTTACTTGTTGAAAAAGCGAACGAGTTAATTGAGGAAAAGAACATCGGCCTGATTGTAATTGACAGCTTGACTTCGCATTTCAGATCGGACTTCGTCGGTAGGGGAGAGCTCGCACCGCGGCAGCAGAAGCTCAATAAACATCTCCACATGCTGCAGAAGCTCGCGGACGCCCACAACATCGCGGTCTATGTCACGAACCAACTGATGGCGAGGCCGGATATTTTGTTCGGAGATCCAACTGCGCCTGTTGGTGGACACGTGCTTGCACATCAAGCGACTTACAGACTTTACTTTAGAAAAGGAAAAGAAGGAACTAGGATAGCAAAATTAATGGATGCTGCAAATCTTCCAGAGGGCGAGTGTGTCTTCAGAATAACTGAGAATGGATTAATTGATGTTGAGAAATAAGCGATTTCATGAAAGACATGATGCCAAAAATAAATGAGAAAAAACTTCTCGGAACAAAAATTTCTCTTTATTGCCCGTATTGCGGAGATCAGCATATCGACCAGGGAGAGTATGCGATTAATCCACATAGATGGCACCTTCGTTTAAGCTGCAAAAAGAAATTCTGGATTCCAAAACCAACGATAGGAATTACCAGTTAGGGTGTACTTATATGAAAATTCTCAAGCAAGGAGCAGAGGCAATTCTTTATCAAGATGAGGTTGACGGTCAAAAAATTTTGGTCAA
>CAYJUY010000006.1:0-11461 GCA_964373485.1 uncultured archaeon | reverse complement strand
ATTCAATCCTTTTCCAGTTTTGCCTAGGTTTTTATAAAGTTCTTTGTAGAGAATTCTTATGCCAAACTTGTTTATGTAAATTCCTTTGTTGAAATTTTTCGCATGTTTCTCTATTTTCAAAATTTTCCTGGCTACAAGATTCACAACAGATTTGTCCACGAATGTGTGTCTAAAACCTTCCATGAGATCAAAAGTCAAGAAAGGCATTACCTTGTCTGCTTCGTAATGAAGTACACCATAGTACGGATTTATTCCTCTAAGTATCAGCGCCCTCTCGACAATATATTTCAAATAAGCATAGCCAAAAGAGATCGTCGCATTGAAAAGATCTTCCGGTGGTCTTCTTGTCCTTATCCCTGTATATCCAAATGTTTTTGGAATTATATGAGCCAAAGCTTCAAAATATAGTCTTGCAGAAAATCCTTCTAACCCCATCAAAGTTCTTCTTAACTGATTCAGATTTTCTATTTTGATTTTCCCGACCTTTTCAAGTACACCCTTAATCCTATTGGCGTATGAGTAAAGAGCTTCTGAAACTTCTTTATTAGTTCTTATCCTACTTCTTGCTAGTTCCCTGATTACAATAATTTTTGATTGTATTGCCCTTACTGCAAAATGTTTTAAAAGAATTTTCTTTTTATATTCAGAAAGTTTATTCTGCATCTCCCAGAGATTAGTTATTTTCGGCTTCATTTTAGCTGGAAACAAGTAAAAGGTTGGTCTCCCACTTTTCGAAAGCAATACCACATGTATGTTTCTTTCTGCTAATTCTTCGAGTGTTGCCTTTGTTATCCTGCACTCACCAGCAAAATAAACTGAGCTTAAGTTACTCAGGTCATAAGTCTCTGTTTTTCCGTCAGGATGCTCCACGATCAATGAGTTCTCCTTTTTGCTAACTTTATATCCATACTCATTGAGATAGAGAAACATGTGCACATCCCCCTAGAGAATTTGATGTGTATGTTTTTAAGAGTAAAAAGTCCTTAATCTCCTTCATAGAATTTGCACATCTACGGATAGACTTTTGTGTGCATGAATTACAACTAAAAATATAGGCTACACCAAGCTTTATTTTGGTCCTTTTCAAGGGGTTTCTTGGCGAGTGTGTGAGGGAAACCAGAATTTATGGCTCAGAATCAGGGAGAATCAAGAAAGATTTTAGGCAATTATACTGCATTAGGAGATTTGGCAACTCAAATGAGCTACTTTCCAGAATACGAGCCACCATTTAGCGTAGACATCGAAGGTTTAATATATTTATCAGAATTTTACAAGAGCCAAAATATTACTCAAAGCTCGATAGAGCCAACAAGCATTATTTTCCAAGCAAATCAGTAGCACGATTTAAGCATTTTTATGTCTATCTCGCGAAAATAATTCTTTGCAAAAATGATTTGTATAAAATTCTTAAATAGCCCTGTAAAGATAAATAAGCTTAATGTACCTTGAGCATAAATTTTCCAGTTGTAGATTTTGTGGCATATTTAATCGTGTCAATTTCAGCAAAAAATTTTATTAGTCCCATTTCGAGCAGTAAGAATCTTTTAACTATCGGATTTTCTTCGTCCAACACATATAATCTAGCCTTTGCAAATCTTCTCGTTTCCTTTACAAGCCTCATTTCGATCAACTTGTCCCATATCTTGAAAAGCGTAGTTCGCGAAATACCTGCCCCCTTTGCAATTTCTCCTTTCGAGTAATCCAACCCTTTATTCTCCACTAAAAAGTCTATTACTTTCACCATAGGATTGCCACCCAAAAAGCCAACAAGCACCGACTTCTCCTCTCTCACGAATAAACTATGTTTTCACAAGTATTTAAATGCAGACTTCATATGTTAACTTAAGTGGACACATGGTTTTGACAATCTCTGATGAAGAACTGAAGGCTAGAATTTTGCACAAACTGGCAAGACATAGGATGTGGGGAGGAAAACATACTTCATTTGAAAACTTAGCTAAAAGTTTTAATGTCAGGCATCTAGGTAAGGAAGGTTATAGAAGGATAGACAAAATAGGTAAGGAATTGATAAACGAAGGTTTTCTATTATCAAAACCAACTAGTTACGGGCTAGAGGTTTCTCTTAATCCAAATTTCAAGGGCGAAATAATAGAAACAATTGAAAAACATATGAAAATAAATAAATGGGAAAAGGAAATTTATTTTAGATGAAATTAACAAGAATGCAACACAAGCTTATGCAGATATGTTTTTTATACTTCACCATTAAACCTTAGTGAACTATTTTGTAGATTTAAAAGCATTTTTATGTCTATCGTGCGAAGTATTAATTAATGGTTTCTTGGCGAGTGTGTGAGGGAAACTCAAAAATATTGTCTGCTAGATTGAAAGACCTGGAAAAGTTTGGTTTGGTAAAAAAAAGGAAATACAATATTTATCCGTATATAGTAAATTACTCATTGACAGCTAAAGGGAAGGAGTTTTATAAAACATTTTTATATATTGGAAATTTTTATGAAAAGGTATGAAAATAAAAATTTTAACATTAGGAAGCATTAACTGCAGCTAAAGCATTAACTAAACCATAACCGTAAGAAGTGTCGTATCCTGCTTTACCTAAATCTGTAGCAGTAGAGGTTAATTTACTAGTAACTTGATCTGGAGTCAATGAAGAAATTTTCTGTTTCATCAAAGCTACAACAGCACTTACATGCGGAGTAGCCATAGATGTTCCGCTAGCGCTTTCATATCCTCCGCCTATCCAAGAAGATAAAATTGTAACACCAGGTGCAACTAGTTCTAATGACTTTCCTTTTCCAGACCAGCTTGTGACAACATTACTATCGTCAACAGCTCCAACTGTTATAACTTTGCTTATGCAGCCAGGAATTGAGATTCCAGCACCTCCAGAATTTCCAGCAGCAGCAACTACAGATTTTCCTTTACTTCTTGCATAATTAATGGCTGAAGTCAATGACGGTAGAACTGCATCGCAATTACTTCCTTTATAAGTGTAAGGTGGATTAGTACCCAGACTCATGCTTATTGCGTCTGTATTAACATTATCAGCAACATGATAAATTGCTTCTATAACATCAGAGAAGTATCCACTACCTTGAGCATTCAAAACTTTTCCTGACCAAACTCCTGCGCCAGGAGCTGCTCCAATAGCATTTGAATTAACACCATTTGCTGTTATTATTCCACTGACATGAGTTCCATGCCCATTATCGTCTTCAAAATTTGTAGTTACAGTAGAACCTATGAAATTCAATCCACCAACCACGCTATCCGCAAGTTCAGGATGATCTGTATCTATACCTGTATCCAAAACAGCTATAATTCTTCCTGTTCCATTATAACCAAGAGCCCAAACGTCATCAGCATCTATCTGTTGAACAGAGCTAACATCTACTGCAAAAACTTCTAAGTCACGTTCAAGTCCTCTAGCAGTAACTACGCTATCAGGACAATTTAACGATGCAACAACTTTACCTTTCTTAATAACAGAACAGCTTTCAGAAACTAATTTTTCTACATCTGAAACTTTAGCTATAACTCTCTTTTTACTTTCGCCAAGGGTTACAGTAGAAGATAAAATTAGTGAAAAAGATACAATCAATACCATAATAATCAAAAACAACTTTTTCACTTTTCACACCTTTTAATATAAATAAAGTTAGTAACATATTTAAATAAACTAGTAGGGGAGTTTAGTATTCTATTCCAAATTTCTTTCCCTATAAACCACAACCAGGTCCGGCAATTGTATTGCCAGTACTATAAAGCACATCCATGCCAAGCTTGTCTCCTAAGCCCAAAGTTCTTTTTTGGATTTCTCCCTGAGCAGCGAACTTGTACATTGTCAGACAACCGCTTCTCGGTGGATTATCATGACCCAATCCTGCTACATGCCCGAATTCATGGGATGGTTTGTTTCTTGGCGAGTGTGTGAGGAAAACTCAGAACTATGTGAGCAAATTCATCTGAGCGGACTGAAGTCCGCAGATTTCTTTGCTCAGGTATTAAAATCCTTTTACAAGCTAGTCATTCATTTAGAAACTTTTGATTTTGCTCGCGTGATTATCCAGGCGCCAACAAATGTTAGAACTGCACCTAGCACAAAGTACAAAGTCAATTGCTCGCCTAGTAAACCGGACGCCCAACCAATCGTCACAATCGGCTGTATGTAGAGTATGACCGATGCAATGAGAGGCGATCCGTGTTTAATCGCATACTGGTAGAGGAGATAGTACACAAGCGTTCCGAATATTCCGACGTATAGTGTCGCGAGAATGCTAGTCGTCGAGACAGAACTCCACCAATTTGTGCCCAAGTCGGCAGGCAGGAAAAGCGACATAACTGCGACAGTTGTGAAGGAGAAGATTGCGGTCAGATACATCGGCGAATATTTCTTCTGCGCGCTTTTCGAGAGCACGGTATAGAGCGCAAAGGAGAAAATTGCGACAAGCAGCAGAACGTTCCCTGTGAAATCTCCAGCAAACTCCAAATTTCCTGCAAACAACGGCTGGAACACTATCAACGATGCGCCTGCAAATCCTAATGCTACACCAAGAGCTTTCTTTGCTGTTATTTTTTCTTTCAGAATGAAGTACGAAAAAACTCCTGCAACTATAGGAACAGCCACGTACAGCATCTGGCCGATGGAAGCAGTTGTCAACTTCACACCGAAGGCGAACAGAGTAACGTTAGCTGTCGCAAGAATTGACAGAAGAATAATCTTGGCCGAGCCCCTGTCTATCTTCGGCCGCTCCCTGATGAACAGAGGAAGTATGAAGACTGAAGCAATCAGGAAACGCAAGAATGTGAAACTGAAAGGAGGAATCTCCTCGACTGCTATTTTTGTGAAGACAGGTAATGCGCCGCCGACTAGCGCAGCCCCAAGAATTGCAAGAATCGCTAAATTGTTTTTCCGAATTTTTTCGAACACGAACAAAATTATATTGCGCGCAATTTAAATTAAGCAAATTTTGGATGAACCGAGCAAGAATTTTAAAACTAAAAATTAATCTTCTAACATGGCAAATGAGTTGGAATTGAACATTGTAATTCTTCCTGACGAAAAAACAAAAGAAATCGCAATCGATTTGAGTAGAAAAGTTTCAGAAACTTATCAGACAGATTTTGTACTTGACGGTAGAAAAAAACATCCTCACATTTCAATTTATCCAGCAAGATTTCCAGAAAAGAAATTTGATTCGGTAGTTGCATATCTCAAAACAATTGCAAGTAGAATGGCTCCTTTCGAGGTTGCACTTGGAAAATTTTTTAATCACTCTGGTTTCATTTGGTGGAATGCTGAGCTGACTAACGAGTTCGTACATTTGCACAGAGCTGTTTTGTACCAACTAAATCCATTGCGCGAAGGTTTGATATTGAAAGCATTTCAAAGCGGAAAATTCGCAATGGACGAAACATACAATATACAAAATTACGGCTATTCTTTAGTTGGCAACTTATACCAGCCGCACGTGACAATAACTCACATATCAAACCAACAAGAAGCAAGAAAAGTTGTTGAAGAAATGAGACCAAGAATCGCAAAATTCATCGCGACAAAAATTGCGATAGGAACACTTGGTGATTTAGGAACTTTGACAGAAATACTCGAAGAGTTTCCTTTCGGCGGACAGAGCCCTTATATCCTTAAGCCGCAGAATTTATTTTGATGGTAACGTTCGACGTCATTGCAGTTACCGCGCTAGTAATTTCTTTCTTCGCGTTTGCCGAGCGTTTCAGAGGCAGCCAGAGGGCAAGACAAGAGACAAATGTCCTCCTCCTTTCAAACCAGCTCAGCCAAATTTACGAGATTATTGACGACAATCTCGCAGAAGTTCTAAGAACAAGAGGGAAGACGAAACTAAAGAAAAGATTCACTCGGGAAAGGCTGGCAATGATGCAAAAGTTTCACATACACCTTGATACGCTCATGATAATGATCAAGATGGAAAGCGGCGCGTTCAGGAGAAAGATTTTCGGCAGGAGCCAGTACTATGACGAAATAATCCAGTGGTATTGCTGCGTGCACAAATTGTACAATGACCTGCTCAACCTGCTTGGCGTAAAGGACAGCAGTTTCCTTCACGACGGTTTGAGAGATCCGCACAGGACTCCTGGCAAGCCTCCTCTGTTTTTGGCGAACAATCCGCGAGCAATAAAATATCAGCAGGAGTGCGTACTAGCCCTCGAAAAGAGTCCAAGACTTAAACGTCAATGAAATAATCAAGCACGCTAAAATCAAAGATATATTCTGGTTTTAGAAAGGAAATTATGGGCCGATAGTTAAGCCCGGTATAACGCCCGCTTTGCAAGCGGGAGGCCGCGGGTTCAAATCCCGCTCGGTCCACAAAAATTTCGCGTTTAAGGAACTTTTGCGAAATGCTTATTACACTCAAAAGCGACGGTAAAAATTAGGTGCCAGCATGGACGCTTCATTCAAGTGCTCCTCTTGCAACACGACCTTTCCCGCAAAGAAGGAGTTCATAAAGCACGTGAGGGAAATGCACTTCAAGTGAAAAAATTTCCCTTTCTTTTTTTTTCCTTTTTGAGATTTCAACGGCCAAACCTCTCGACAATATTTCCCGGAGCATGTACATGCGGCGCGACCTTCTTTTTGATTGACCACACGATTCGCAGGAACCACTCAGCGGCGACGGAGAAGGCCGTGAATTTCAGGACGTCTGTGATGAAAGTCACAAGATCAAAAACCCTTTCGCTTGCGGCGATGTCCAAGAAGGCCGGCTGGACTATGTAGACGCCGAGGAGCGCGAGCGGAATCAGTTTTGCGAGATCATAAGAAAGCTCCTCGCTGTAATATGCAGTTATCCTTATCGCGGTCACAAGCGAAAATGAGATTAGCAGAACTTGCTCAGTTTGTATTCCTTGACCAAGCACGAACATGAATACCGCGAAAACTCCGAACCAGAGGAACACGAGTATCGGGTATGCTATCAGATATTTGATTAGATAGAAGAAACTGTGCGCGAATCTCCCGAACGCGCCTGACCTTTCATATTTTTCCGTGTCCCATGCGAAGATGTCCCTTCGGCCGACATATTTGTAAAAATGCCAAATGAAAATTGCGTATGCAGCAATCCCAATCGTGTAAATGATTAGGTTCCAAACGTTCGAGCCGATTATCGCTTCGAATTTCCCCTGAAATGCGAGCAACGGATCGAATATCGTTTCGACCATGAAATTATTTTCGTGAGATAGACATAAAAATGCTTGATGCTAGAGTAAAATTTAGACAGTGAAACGTAGCTTTTGCAACGTCAAGCTTCTATTAGTTCTAAAAGGCGCTTCTTTAGTTTTTTAACTTCTCTTGGATTCCTTATTCCGAAGTACTCGAACTCTTCACTGGATGCCGAAACTATTTTTCGCAAATGTTTCAAGTAGTCTGACAGCCTGAATTTTTCCAGCAAACTTTTGTAGACGGCAAAATCGAATGAAGTTCCGGTCAGCAAGGCGATTATGTCGATTCTATCCTTTTGCCCCTTCACCGTGTTCCTTCTGGCTATTTCAGCCTGCTGCTTGAGTATCATCAGAACTTCCGGTTTTGGCAAATTGAAGCCTTCAACAAAATTTGTTTCCTTGACAATTTCTTCTGGCGGAATCGGCAGCCTTGAATAGTGAGGAACATAGATGTCTACATCCATGCCGTCCAGATCTGCTTCGTATTTTTTGAGCTTGTCATTTTTCCTTATGCCGAAATCTTTTAGTTTCGACAAATTTTCAAAATCAACAATGATGTCAATGTCTTTTGATTTCATGGTTTTTGTGAGCAAGTAAACTGCCCAGCCGCCGATTAGCACAAAATCCACCGATTTCCTAAGCTCCTGCAACAGACTCCAGCTTCTGTCGGTTATGGCTTCACTCCACAATACCATCTATTTTCGCCTCCAGTTTTTTGAGAAACTCTTTTGCATACCACGTGTTCAAGTTCCAAAGGTCCACAAAAATCTGCGCGAGCGGAGCTATTTTGAACTTGAGCAGATGCTCGTCTAATTCCAGCACTATAAGATTCGGCCTGAATTTTTCATTTACGGGAAATCTTTTCTCAAAATCTGATTTTTCGCCGTATACCACAACTTCTCCGTAATCAGAAGGCACTTGGTCGAACTTGAGTTTGTATGCGGTATAAGCCGTGAAAACAGATTTCGCTGGAACTTCTGTCTCTATTCTTTCCACTTTACTGTTTACAAAAGTTTGGTATGCTATGCTTCTTGCAAGTTTCCTTATTGAGGCCCAGTAAAGCAAAATTTTTTTTGGGTCTATGATGTTGAAACCTAAGCGTCTTTTCCGAATCGCGTTCATGCTTACCAGCGGCTCGAGCGCATAGTTAACCGTGCTAATTGACAAGCTTGCTGACTTGCTGAGCTCTTTCTGCTTGAAGGTCGCGTCAAGCTTCCCTTCGTCGATAACCTTGTACAAAATTTCCCTGTAAACCCTCTCGATTTTCATGTTTCTAAATATAAGTTGCGCCATTTATAAAGGTTTCGATAATTATAGAAACCTATAAAAATAAACTATAATGTATTTCGAAACACATCGACCATGAAATTATTTTCGTGAGATAGACATAAAAACAATAACTACCACCACCTAAGGTGGTTCTAAATTGTTATATACATCAAGCGGCTATGTAATTTCATGAAGAATTCTGACGGAAAAAGGAAGGAGCCGACTTGGAAGGAAGTTGGTGAAGCGATGGAAAGATGGGGCTGGTTCATGTCAAGAGTCGACGAAAAGATTGCAATTTTTGAAAGGGGCAGGCAGAAAATCGTGGCGAGAAGGGTTGGAAAAAAGAATTGGAAAGTTGAATATTACACTGGTAAAATAATGGACGATATGGCGGGTATAACAAATTCCTACTTGGCGAAAAGAGAAGCAATGGAAATGGGAGTTGTTAAGTGAAAATTCTGCGAGGAAAAAATAAACGAAACTTTAACTTTCGTATTTTATAAACTAATTTAATGATTGAAAGGGTAGGAATTTTTTTCGCGCTCGCCTTAATCAGATTCTTCTCGGTGTAGATCGGCTGGAAGTTTATGAAATAAAAACCTGACATACCACTACCCAGGGGGGTGGTAAGTTGTTATATAGTTTTTCTGCGAAATTCAGATTATGAGATTCAGGACCAAAATGGTTAAAATAAAAATTCCTGTCGCGCTGCCAATCAGAAAAGTTTCTTACAAACAGGCTAAAGAGGAAATTCGCGAATATTTGTCGCGAAGAAAAAGGCCGGCGTGAATCGAAGAAATTGTTGACAATCTGAGGATTGATACAGTAACAGCCCTGCGGGCAATCAAAGAACTTGAAAAAGAAAAGGAGATTCGTGAGGCAAAATCCTACAAAACTTTAGACCGATAAAACAATCTTTATATACTTTCACGCGCTAGTATATTCTTGACACGGTGTCTGGATGGCAGAGTAAAAATCTGCATTGGTCCTTTTTCCTTAGCTGTGATATTCC
The DNA here is from genome assembly GCA_964373485.1 of uncultured archaeon. Taxonomy (GTDB): domain Archaea; phylum Aenigmatarchaeota; class Aenigmatarchaeia; order CG10238-14; family SCSR01; genus JABABT01. The sequence goes on along the minus strand of CAYJUY010000006.1, from coordinate 2,004 downwards.
GTGTTCATTACTGACGTGCCTTCTGGCGCGTGTGACGACGTGGACACCTCTTGAGCTGAGGTTGGACAAAATTTTTGATACCGCGATACACGAATGCAAATCCGCAATTGCTGCTGCGGGTTGAAGAGTGGATTGGCCGATGATTGCAAAAGTTCAATCTGAATGATTGGAAGTATATTTCACAAAATATGTTTTCAAGAAAAATGAAGAGCGAACTGTCTAGAAGAGGCCGCAAAAAAGATGACACTGTCACAGGAACAAGCTGGTCAAAGAGGTCTGGTAACAATATCCGCTTGGTGGATGGCTTGGCTTCGTTAGCCGATTAAGGACGTGGTAAGCAGCGATATGCCCGGGTTAGGCGCATGCAGCCTTCGACCCCGGGATTTCCGAATGCGATTCGTCTGCTTCGGCAGATTGCGAAAGCAAGGGGAACGCGGCGAAGTGAAGCATCTTAGTAGCCGCAGGAAAAGAAACCAACAGGCATGCCATCAGTAACGGCGAGTGAAAGTGGCGGAGGGCAAACCGAACAGCTGCAGTAATGCAGTATGGATGTGGAGTTGCAGGACCTGGGCCTCTCCCAGCCTCGCGAGCCGAAGACTTCTGGAAAGAAGCGCGCGAAAGTGTGACAGCCACGTAGGCGAAGCGGGGAAGGAGAATGCCGGGTATCCTGAGTAGTGTTTCCTGGATGGGAAGCGCGAATCTGGCAGAATTAACTGCCAACCCTAAATACTAACGAAGTCCGATAGCGCAGTAGTACGGTGACGGAAAATGTGCCAGTGAGATAAGTTTTTAGCTCATTGACACGTCTGTAAAGCTGAAAAGTACGGCGCGAGCCGGGCGAAAGAGGCACCAGACGATAGAACCGGAAATGAAGTTGCGTTAAGTTCAATATCTTAGGAATTAAGAACCTGAAATATGGAACTCCCTACACAGCCGATCTGGCCGATACCAAAAGTGGAAGTAAGAATTCGTAAAAGGAGCGTTAAGCTACCTGAAAATCTAAGCCCAGCACTGGCATACCTCATAGGAATTCTAAGAGACGGGACTATGACCAAATCGCTAAGAAGTCATAAAGTGGCAATATACCAAAAGAACAAAGAATTCCTTGAAAATGTGATAAACCCACTTTCAGTAATACTCTTCAACAAGTCTGCAAAAATTCTTCCGAGCGCAGAGGACTACATGTGGCGACTTGACTCAAAGCCGCTTTACACTTTCATTTCAAAAATATTCGACTACCCAAAAGAAGGGAGGCAGATTTTCTGGAGAGTCCCTGAAATAATTCGAAACGCACCAAAAGAGATACAAAGATTTTACATTGCTGGATTTGTAGATGCAGAAGGTAGCATAAACATAGAACGAAATAAACCAGTAATTTACATTTACCAGTCGTGGAACAATAATTTGCAATGCCCAACATTAGAAGATTTGAAACAAATGTTGAAAAATTTTGGCATTCATGTTATTGGACCAGATTGTTATAGAAAAAGTAAAAATGCATTCAGACTTAGACTCACAGACAAAAATGTTAAGCTGTTTTTTGAGCAAATTCCACTTCAATTAAAATTCAAATCGTTTTGGTCCTCCGCCAAAAGAACCTGAAACCAAGTCGGAGTAAGTCAGCCAAGGCGCGGAAGGTGCGGCACGAAGGAAGCAGTCGAGAGGCTGTTGTACGAAATGCCGATTACAGTGTCTTGGCGTCCGTTTTGAAAAACGGGGCAGGGAGTGAGTGTCAGCGGCGAGGTTAACTCGTTTTAGCGAGGAAGCCGGAGCGAAAGCGACATGCGCGTGGCTCGCAAGAGCGTGGCGCGCCGTGTGAAAGCGCGGGGAGTCGCTGGCTCTCGACCCGAAGCGCGTCGATCTAATCCTGAGCAGGCTGAAGCCGCACGAAAGTGCGGTGGAGGGCCGGAGCGATGGTGAACTGCCAATCCCTCGTGTGACTTGGGATTAGGGGTGAAAAGCCTAACGAGACGCGTGATAGCTGGTTCCTCCCGAAATGCATGT
>CAYJUY010000005.1:0-13056 GCA_964373485.1 uncultured archaeon | reverse complement strand
GTTTTGTAAGTGTTTTTGTCTGTCAGAACTTCCACATGGTCCTCCATAATTTTGTACGACAAAAATTTCTCGCCGACTTTTGTCTGCACACCAGCTTCCTCGGCAAGGCTGAACAAATATTTGTCAAGACCAGGCCTGTCAAGCAAATAAACAGGCTTTCGCGATTTCAAAACAAAACTTGAACCATTCGGAGCATGGAATTTCGCTTCTTGGTGCATATTGACAATTAACTTTTCTGGAAGGGTCGGAAGAATTTCTTTGATTCTCCAGCTGACAAGTCCTGTGCATTTGCAAGGTTGGCCCACATTTAAATTGTCTTCAATAAGCAAAACATTCCTTCCGGCTTCTGCAATTAGTTGCGCTGTTCTGGATCCTGCAACAGCAGCTCCGACTACTAAAGCGTCGATTGTTTTCTCTTCCATTTTATCAACTTGAAAATTTTATGCGCCAAAATTTCTTTGTGTGCTGGCAAACCAGTTAAGTGCCTTTGTGAATTCCTTCTTCGAGAAATCTGGCCAAAAAGTTTTCGTCGTGTACATCTCTGCATATGCGGTTTGCCACAAGAGAAAGTTCGAAAGCCTGCTATAGCCGCCCGTCCTTATCACCAAATCGACTGGCGACTTTACAGAAAGATTTTTCTCGATTGTTTTTGGCGTGATTCTTATTCTGCCATATTTTGCAATGTTTGTGATTATATTTTGAACAGCATTTGCGATTTCGTCCTTTCCGCTGTATCCAATCATTATATTCAAAAATTTCTTGCTGTAGTTTGCAGTCTTCAGAGTCATCTTCCTAATTAGTCTGAGAAGCCTGATAGGCAGTCTTTTCAGGTTCCCCACAAAACTGACTTTTACTTCATGCTTGTCAATAAGTCCGCCGGGCTTCAGCCATTTGTAGATGAAATTGCACATGATGTCAAAAAGTTTGTTCAATTCCTTCTTGGACCTGCGCAAATTCTCTGCAGAAAGTACGTATGCTGAAACCGTTTTAATCCCAGACTCTATGCACCAGTCAAGGAACTTCTCGAATTTCTCACCGCCTGCAACATACCCCTTCCAAGGAGGAAGACCCTTACTAACTGACCAGCGCCGATTGCCGTCAAGAATTACTGCTATATGGTTTGGAACAATTGCTGGTAACTGCATTTTCATACCTCTATTAATTTAGCTCTGGTCAAGCTTTTTAACTTTTCCCCAGCGGCTAAAAAACTATTTTCCAACCTGCTGCCGCCAACATCCTTCACATACACGCCAGGTTCAATAGTGAAAGCCATGTTCGACTGGAAAGTGATTTTCTTTATTCTCTCCCATTTTTTTAATTTTTTTCCAGTCAATTTCTTGCGCGGTTTTGCGATTAACGGTCTTTCATGTATCCTTATTCCTAATCCATGTCCAAGTCCATGCCCCATCTCGAATCCCCTTAATCTTATGTAACTGTCAACCTTTTCATGCAGCTTCCAGCACGGCATCCCGATTCTCCAGCTTTTCAAAGCTATATTATAAGCTTGCAGAACAGTTTTCACAATCCTTCTCTCGCGTGCGCTAACCTTTCCTTTAATGAAAGGGACAGTAACATCTGACTTGTAGCCCTTGTAACTCGCTCCAAAATCCACGTAGCCGATTCCAGAAATTATTTTGTCTGTCGCAGCCGGCTTCGCGTGAATCGTCGCCGATCTTTTACCTGATGCAACCAGCGTTCTGAAAGACAATCGACCTCCTTGCTTGTATATGTTCTTTTGTATTCTCCTCGCAATTTCCCGTTCTGTAAGTCCACCCTCTTTTAGCGCCTTCTCGATTATCGATATGCAAGAATTGCTTATTCTCGCGGCCTTCTTGAGAAGCGCTATTTCCCTTCCAGTTTTAATCATTGCCAAAAAATCGCCTAGGTAAATTACTTAACCGAATAAATTAAATACATTTTCATGAAGCCCTTTTCTCCCAAAAACTACAACATCACATTCGAGCCTGACCTGAAAAATTTCACTTTCAACGGGAGGGAGAAAATAACTCTCGAAGTAGGCAAGCCGACTGACGCTTTCATGATGAATGCTGCCGAGCTTTCCATAAAGGGTGCACAAATAATTTGGAAAGGTAAAACTCTTCTTGCAAAGCAAAAGCTGGACGAGAAAAAGGAGGAACTCTCGCTGAAATTTTCTGAAAAGGTCAGCGGCAAAATCGAGCTTGAAATAGAATTCTCCGGCACATTGAACGACAGGCTGCTTGGGTTTTACAGGAGCGAGTATGTCGAAAAGGGCCGCCAAAAATTTTTGGCAACAACACAATTCGAAGCAGCAGACGCGAGGCGAGCATTTCCATGCTGGGACGAACCCGAAGCAAAAGCAACTTTCGACGTTTCTGTTTTGGTTGACAAAAATCTAATCGCGATTTCGAACATGCCGGTCATGTCGAAGAAAAAAATCGGCAAGAAGGTTTTGTACAAGTTCGCTCGCACGCCAGTAATGTCGACTTATCTTCTCTATATTGGGATCGGCGAGTTCGAATTCATCCAAGAAAAAGTTGGAAAGATTTTTGTAAGAGTTGCGACAACGAAAGGCAAGAAGGAGCAAGGCAGACTGGCGCTAGAGTTCGCCAAGAAGTTCGTGGATTTCTACCAAAAATATTTCGAGATTCCTTATCCCCTCCCTAAACTGGATTTGATTGCGCTTCCGGATTTCGCCTCTGGCGCGATGGAGAATTGGGGCGCGATAACCTTCAGAGAGGCCGCACTGCTCTTCGACCCAAAGACGTCTTCCACAATGACGAAGCAAACCATTGCTGAAATAATCTCGCATGAGATTGCTCACCAGTGGTTTGGAAACTTGGTGACGATGAAATGGTGGAACGATTTGTGGCTGAACGAAAGTTTCGCGACATTTATGGCGACTAAGGCGGTTGACCACTTCTATCCTGAGTGGGACCTGTGGGATCAATTTCTTACCTCCTCTGTCAACGAGGCGCTGAGCTTGGACGCGCTGAAAAATTCGCACCCGATCGATGTGGAAGTCAAGAATCCTGCGGAAATCAGGGAAATTTTTGACGACATAAGTTACGACAAAGGCGGAAGCGTGTTGAGAATGCTCGAGGATTTCATCGGCGAAGAAAATTTCAGGAGGGGGCTGAAGGATTATTTGACGAAGCATAAGTACAGGAACGCAGCCACTGAAGATTTGTGGGATTCTCTTGCAATTGTGTCAAACAAACCTGTGAGAGAGATGATGAATACTTGGGTGAGGCAGGTCGGTTATCCTCTGATTGAAGCGAAAGTTGAAGACTCAAGAATTTCCCTCACGCAGAGAAGATTTTTGCTGGAGAAGGAAGGCGAGTACGAGAAAGGGATGTGGTCAATACCGCTCTCTGTGAAAATGCGCGACAGGTTCCTGAGTAAGCTGGTCAGCAAGAGAACTGACGAAATAAGGCTCGACAACAGCGAGGACTGGTTCAAACTCAACACGGGGCAGAAAGGCCTTTACAGGGTGAAGTACGATGCAACAAATCTCGACAAATTGAGGGAACTGGTCGAGGAGAAGAAGTTAGAAAATATCGACAGATGGGGAATAGAGAACGATTTGTTTGCGCTGTGCGTCGCAGGAGAAATATCGCTGAAGAGCTATCTCGAATTCGCGAGAGCATATTTCGGCGAGGAAGATTACCTTATCGCTTCAGACATATCCGACTGTCTCTACTTCTTGTACCTTATTTCGTCTGGAGAAATTTTCTGGGAGAAGATAATCGAGTACAACAAAGAATATTTCAGAAAAATTTTTGAAAGTCTCGGGTGGGAGCCGAAAACTGGAGAGAAGCATACGGATGCGTTGTTCAGAGGTTCTGTGATTGGAGTTTTGGGGAGATTGGGCGACGAAGAAGTACTTGAAAGTGCGAAAAAAAAGTTCGAGGAATTTCTCAAGAAGCCAGATTCGTTGATTGCAGATTTGCGCAGTGCTGTCTACGGTTTGGTCGCATGGTCGGGTAGCGAGAAAGAATTTGACCTTCTCGTGGAACTTTACAGGAAAGTGCAGACCCAGGAAGAAAAGCTGAGATTTCTCGGAGCTTTGTGCAGCTTTCAGGACGAGAGCCTTTTGCTTAAGGCGCTGCAATTCGCACTCTCGCCAGAAGTCCGCTCGCAAGACTTGTATCTGCCAATCGCAAAGATTGCTGGAAATCCTTTTGGGAGAAAAATAATTTGGTCATGGATTAAAAAAAATTGGAAAGAAATCAGCAAAAAATTTGGTGTAGGAAATCCGTTGCTGAACAAGGTTGTGGGGACTCTTTCTGTCGTCGCTGATGCAAAGAAAGAAGCTGAGATCAAGACTTTCTTCAAAAAGAACCCCACACCCGGCATAGAAAGAAAACTCGCGCAAACCTTGGAGAGAATCAGGATCAGTTCGAGATTTTTGGAAAGAGCAAGAAAAGAATTTGCCGCAGTGTAGTATATTAATCCCTTCTAGCAACAGAATTAATTTTGGAAATGGGCCTGTAGCTCAGCTTGGACAGAGCAGCTATGTGTCTTAAAAACACACTGTAACCGTCCTAAGGAGAAGGTCGAGGGTTCGAATCCCTCCTGGCCCTCAAAAATTATTTACGCGTTGTGATTGGAATGCTCTGTCATATCCATTATATGGTGATGAACAGCTTCTTCAAAAATGCAATTTAAATTATCATAAAATTTATGAAACATTACCGTTGCATAAGGTAGTTCTACATTGTTATTTTTATCAGACTTCAGTAAAAAAGAATATAATACTGCTTCATCTTCAGGTGTAAGCCTATATCCATATTCATGAATCATCTTTGGTAAATTTTCAATTTTCAACAAAAATTTTGGGGAAACGTCCATAAAGAAATAAGGATTAAGTATAAATTTATAGGTTTAATTTTCTCCCCATCAGGCACAAGGTCGAAATCATTTTGAATCATTCCGCCCTTCACTCTTCATCTGGTTTGGAGCCGAAATTTCCGCCAATAATGATTTTATTTGATTTGAAAGCGAAAAATATATTAGGATTGCGTGATTAACTGCTCAAAAATAATTTTTGTGGCGTCTTTCTTGATTTCCTTTCAGATTTTGGTATCCTCAGCTTTTGCGTTTTCCTACTCCGCATCAACGACAGATTCGCATTTCGCGATTAACGACACCGTATATGCAAATCTTACAGCCGACACTTCGATGAACAGCACAAATGTTTCGGTGTATCTTGTCAACGCTTCGGGAGTTCTCTTCAACTTCCATAACGTGACGATGAACACGAGCGCCAACTTCTCGATGGCGATCAACGTCACAGCGAGCGGCGACTACACTCTCAAGACGAATTACACTTTCAACAACACATATTACGAGACTTCTGTTCTGTTGAAAGTCTCGAACGCGAGCACGTTTGTGATATCCACGGACAAGTCCGTCTACGAGCCGAGCGGGAGAGTTAACTTCACCGTGAAGGCGACTGACAGGAACGATGGCGGCGTTTCGGGGGAATCGATAACCGTGAAGATGTTATACCAGACGAACGATTCGCTGATAACGAGCACCTCGGGCACGACGAATGCGGCTGGAGAATTTTCCGGCCAGCTTACCGCCCACGCGACGGCCGGCACATACCGCCTTGTTGTGAACGACTGGCTCGCTACGAAAGTTTTTGACGTGAGCGCCTTCGACATATTCGCTTACAGCGGCGATTCCAACTCGAACATCAAGACGACATACGGCGTGAACGACACTGCATTCGTCTTCGTAGATCTTTTCTCGGTCAACAAGACGAAGTACACGAACACGGAATCGGTATCTGTAAATGTGACATACCCGAACGGCACTAGTAATTTCACTTCATACACATACACCGGCTCCAAGCTGAACACGTCCTTTGTTTTGCCGTCGAACGGAACTTACATAGTGGAAGTCCAGCCCGCCTCTATAACCAGAACAATAGAGCTAACTTTCAAGGCGCAGGAGTACGAGTTGCGGGGCTCGTTGGAAAGTTCGACGAGGGGCGTTACAAACTCTTTCTTCCAAAGCGAGGAGGTCATTCTTTTCGTGAAGGTTTACAACGTCAGCAGCGGTGAAGTGCTCACCTCAAACTTCACCAACGGACTTTGGGACTTGAAGGTCCGGGATTCCAATCTTGTGACCGTGAGCACGCCCTCGAACTCGACTTCAAAGCTGGATACGAACGCGTACAGATTCAACTTCACAGCGCCGAACGTTTCCGGACTGTACTACATTAAAGTTAAGTTGAACGACACCGAGTACTCGCTTGATTTCACAATAAAGGGAACTCTCGCCGAGGCGATTCCCGTCGACCAGAATTACAATTTCAAGAACATCTTCGTCGGCAACAAACAAACGGTGCGCGTGATAACGATTTTGTCGAATGTCAGCGGCTCTGTGAACGTCACAAGCATCTCGGTCATGGAGGTTAGAAATCTCGCAGGGCTCAATGTGAAGTCGAGCCTCACGATCAACACGAGCACAGTTACTTACAGGGGTGTGAAGGCCGGCCTCGTCGAATTCACGGCTCCGACGGACGCGGGCTGGTACTTCATCAAGACCCTCGCGAACAACAATTTCGCCGGAGAGAACTGGTTCCTGGTCAAGCTCTATTCCATCTGCTCGCAGCTCGCGAACTACAAATGGTTCATATCTTCGAACGAGACAGCGACGCTGACTTTGAAAGTTACGGAAGCGAAGGACATCGGATTCATCGAGAGCATTGCCGGGAATCTGAGCGCAAGCAACACCAGCACGGGCAGCTTCGGCAACATGTATGGACTCCACGACTGCTATGGCGCTGCAGGCACGACAGTTAGCGGCTCTTCCACGACCGGAAATGCGACCGCGAACATTCAGGTTTCAGTTTCGAAAATTTTGAACACGCTCACGACAGAGGACTACACGACAAAAGTTTCGAGCCTGCCGTCGAACACGACGGACAACAACGGACAGATAACGCTGAACATCACCGCGCCGACGAACGGCTGGGAGACCGGCTCGTACGTGGTCGAGTTCACGTTGAGGGACCAGAACAACAACACAGACAAGGGATGGGGCTGGTTCAGCGTGAAGAACCTCTACATCAACATATGGCCGAAGCAGTACTCTGGCTACTGGAAGTGGTACTTCTCGCCGACCGAAAACTTTTCGCTCGACGTCTACTCTTACAACTCGAGCGCGACTTGGTCCTATTACGCGCTGAGCCAGGGGACCGGAGACAACTGCTACGTCCTCGATGTTTTCTATCAGGGCGACGGCGCGCAGTGGTTCTGGCCGCCGAAGAAAATTCCTGTGAGCAACTACAACTGGACCTGCGTCAATTCGTCGAGCCCGACAAACGGGAGATTTAATTTGAACATAACTCCGAACACGACTTTCAAGACAGGGTACTACATGGTCAGGGTCAAGGTGAACACGACCAGCGGGCTGTCTGATACCGGCGAAGGATGGATCAACGTCAAGGCGTACAACGTTTACATAAGGAGCCAGTCGGCGAACTACTACGACTCGTGGTACAAGGGAATTTCCGAAACAGTCAACTTCACCGTCGAAGCCTCGTTCGCGAATTCAACCTTCTACGGCTGCTACTGGAGCTCGTGCCCGAACAACCAGCGCGTCTCGCAGAACATAAACGTCACGCTGAAGAAGATAACGAAATACGACCAATGGCAGCCCGTCGACTACGCCTCGAGCAAGTACAACGCGACTATAACGAATGGAACGACGGTTGGAGTTCTCACAGTCAACACGACGAACGGGACCGTGAACGTGTCGCTTGTTCCGAGGGGCGGCACGAACAACAACACGTGGGAAGCGGGATATTATTCGATTGTGATCGAGGTCGCGGGACCGGAGGGAACAGAGGCCGGGAATTATTGGTACGAGGTGAAGAGCTTCTTCGTCGACATCACCCCGGTCAACAACGCCACTGGCACGCTGTACAAGAGCAGCTTCACCTCGAGCCAGAACATAACAGTGAACGTGACAGCCGCATCGAAGCCGAGGTGGATGAGCGCGTACAATGCGAACATCAGCTACTTCAACGCAACGATAGTAAACGCAAAACTCAGCTACTACTCGCCCGGGGATTTCATAATGAAATCGATTTCAGTAAACTACACGCCGACAGTTGTGAACGGCACTACTACGATCACGATAGTCCCGCAGTCTGCCTTGTCAGGCGGCAACTGGTACAATCTGGAGATGACGCTGCGGGATGAAAACGGGAACAACCAGACCGGCTACGCGTCTTTCCAGGTGAAGGACTTCACTGTCGCGGCGCAGACGCAGAACTGGAGGTGGGAGTTCAACAGCACGGAGAACATTTCCATACAGGTGCTCGTTTGCGATTCTGACAAATACTGGTGCAACACGCCGAACACATATTCAGGAAGCGCGGTGAACGTGAGCGTCTCGCAGTTGTACAAGACGAACGCCTGGCCATACACTGCTGTCTCCGGGTGGAGCGCGGGCACAGGCCAGGCGACAAGCAGCAACAACGGCACCGCGAATCTGAACATTTCGCAGATGTCTCCGCTTTCCTCGGGCTACTACACCGCGGAAATAAGCGCGAGGTACGCAGACGGCACAGGCTCTGTGCAGAAGAGCAACGTCTGGTTCTCCATCAAGGCGTTCACCTTCAACGCGAATCCGACGAAATGGGAGTTCACAATGTCGGAGAACGTGACAATACTCGTCACAGCAAACAAGGCGTTGACGCTGAGCGACGCTTCCATATCATGCGGCTATTGGCCAGACTACAAGACGCTCACGCTGAACAACAATCTGGCTGCAAACACGACCTCGATTGCGGCCGGCACGACAGGAATAAAGCTGATGCCTCTGGGAACGACGTGGCCCAACGGATACTGCTATGGGACTTTGACAGCGTCCGACGGCTCCGCAACAACCCCGGCTTATATTGGATTTAACATGAAGGCATTCACGCTCAACGCATATCCGACAAAATACACTTTCCTGAAGAATCAGAGCGTAACAGTGGCAGTAATTACAGACATTGGTCAAAGCATTAACATATCCGACATTTCGCTATCAAATTATGAGAATTGGCCTGATTTGACTAAACTGAGCTTGAACAACGGATTTACAATTAACGCGACAAATCTCACCTCTAACGCGACAATTAACATAACTCCAACAAGTGGAACATGGCCCCTCTTCGGTTATTATAGCGGCGAAATTACAGCAAAAGATTCGGCCAACTCGAACATACAACAGAAAGGCTGGATATCGTTCCAGATCGCCGCGCCAATAATAGCATGGGGATGGACAGTAGACAGTCGCAGCAATTTCCTGCCCGTAAACACGTCGCTCGCGTCCAGAAATTTGACGTTCAGACTCGGCCTGAACAAACACAACTCAGTCAGCGGATACTACGATGTCGGCACCAATGTGCAGGCATCGCTGCTGAAGATAGAGAGCGAGAACTGCTCTAGTTATCCGTGCACATACACGACAATCACAGACTACACCGCAGCAGCAAACGGGACGAGCAACTCACTCGGCTTTGCCACCGTGAACGTCACGAGGAGCACCGCCTGGAACTATGGCGGATACAGGGCGACCTTCCTACTCAACAACACAGCCACGTTAGAAACGACCAACAACACAAAAATCAACTTCTGGGTGCATTTCGGATGAACACAAAAATAAATCCGCTGTTAAGTTCCTTTTCGTTTTTGCTAGTTTTAATTTTCTCCATCTCCCTCGTCTCGGCAACCTTCACGGTTTCTCCGGCACTGACTTCAAAATCGCTCGTGGAGAACGCGCAAGTTTCTGTCACAGTCACTGTGACAAACACAGGAACTTCCACAGAAAGCAATGTGGTCGTGCAGTTGGCCGGTTCGCCGACGCAGTGGTTCGGCACGCCGCTCGTGCAGGACTGCAGCGTGATCTCAAGCATAGCCGCGAGCCAGTCGTCAACTTCAACCTGCATCTTGAGGCCAACCGCAGTAGGCAGCGACCTTTCCTTGACAGCAACAGTGGAATCGTCGGGCGGGACGACCGGATCTGGCAGCACCGGTGGAATAAGCGTCAGCTCGCAGTCCGGCTCGATAACTGCTTCGGTGGGGGCACCCTCGTCAGTTGACGTCAGCTCCACGTTCTATGTCAGCGTTTCGGTCACAGCGCCTTCGAGCGCCGACGCGACAAATGTAAGAGCCACGATGAGCAATTCTGGCGCTTGCACGCTTGTGACTTCAGCAGTTCCCGCGTCCCAGACAATTGGAACAGTGTCGAAGGGCACAACAAAATCCCCCTCGAGCTGGCAATTCACTTCCTCCTCGTCGGGCACGTGTTCTGTGACAGTAAATATTGTTTCTGACTCCGCAGGTAGCGCATCGCCCTCGAAGTCCATCACTGTCGGCACAGAGTCCCCAGGTGGAGCTGGCGGCGGAAGCGCGGCTGGAGGCGGTGGTGGGGGAGGTGGCGGAGCTGTTGCGGCAAAGGCAGAAGTTTCGAAAAGTGAAAAAGAGGCTTCCGTGAAAATTTCTTCGATAGCCGCAGGCGCGGAATCAAGTTTTTCAATCGACTCGCCAGAGATTGTTGTAAGAATTGTGAAAGTTAAAGTTGCGAACGCTGTCGAAAATGTCGAGATCACTGTGAAAAGTTTGGATGAAAGGCCGAGTGATGTTTCAGCAGCGCCTGGCGTGGTCAATCAGTACTTGTCGATTGAAAGCGTCAACATCTCTGACGCCGACATCGAGAAGGCGACAATAAATTTCAAGGTAGAGAAGGAATGGATTTCCGCGAACGAAATAGACGAGGGCACGGTCAGCCTTTACAGATATGACAACAGCCAGTGGTCGAAACTTGAAACTACAAAAGTTGGCGAGGACGCCTCGAATATTTATTACGACGCGGTATCCCCGGGCCTGTCTTTGTTCGCAGTGAGCGGAGAGACGAAGAAAGAAGTCGCTCCACAACCCGAAGCCGTTGAAGAAAAGCCGATAGAAATCGTGAAAATTTTGAGCGAGAACATTTGGATTTTAGTTGTGGTTCTCGTCGCAGTGGTTGCGGGAATTATTTTCCTGTTCGTGAAGCGCAAGGGACACAAACATTAGCTCCCCAATACTATTTTTATTTGCACTTGCATAGTTTTTAATGGAGAAGTTAATGAACAGACCTACAAAATTAGTTTGGGTCATCTTAGCAATTACGACATTCTCGATATTTACTTGGCAAATAGTTCTTGCCGCGGTAAGTAATCCAACAACTGGACTGCGGGAGTTCAACGCCACCCCTGACACGATTTTCATTAATTGGACAACCGTATACACTGCGAACATAACTATAACAGCAAACGCAACGAATTCATCTGGCCAAGCCAGCATTAAGAATTTTTCGGTAACAGTTCTGAACTCCACAACAAACATATTCCTCTCCCCGAATTATACTCAACCAACAACAGGCTTAACAACAGTCTTTGCAACAGTTTGCAGCCAGCTGCCAGTAGGCAACATATCTCTGTCGAATGGTACTTTTGCAGTCACCACAGAATTTCTCAACGGCACAGCTCCGACAAACGCAACTGCAGGTCCGAGCAATATCAATAGCACTAATGTCACAATAAACTTGAACAGCTTGATTCCAGCTTCTTGCATGCCGGGAAGATATTTCAATGCAAGCCTGACTTTGAAGAACGCAACCAACTCGACAGAAAATCTAACTTTGTCCGCCATTCTCGACATACCAATCACGTTCAACAACACTCTCGCCAACGCCACAGGCATCGGAACATTCAACGGCTCGCTGTCAATCAACAGCTCAATTTTCCATTCGTATTACTTCTTTGCAAACAATGTTTCTACAACTGCAAATGCAACTTCGGTCATTGTGAATGTGAGCGGCTGGACGCCAGGACAAGATGTTGATTTGTTCCTGTTGGACGATCAAGGAAATCTGTTGTCAAAATCTATCGCGAAAAATACAACAAGCGAGCAGCTTAGGTTCAATTACCTGAGCCCCAGCGCGTTCAGATTTTACGAAATAAGGCTGTATGGAAACTCCACGTCCTCGATTACATACAATGGCTTCATTACATTCAGCACGCTTGAGGCTGTCAATGCAACTGGTGACAGGGCGCAAATATCTTCCCTCAATTTCGGCACGGTAAATGCTACGAACGCGACTAATAGAACTATTCAGATAAGGAACAACGGCAGCATAGTATTCAGCAGCGTGTCCGAATCAAAAGAGCTTTTCCATGTAAGAAGATTTTCAGGAACTCAGCCGCAAAGTTTCACAATTCTAGTTCCAAACTCTTCGATAGTCAGTAGCCTCAAGACAAGACTCACATGGACTGGCGCATCGAATTACACGCTGAACGTGACAGACCAAAACAATAACAACTATCTTTCCAATAACAAGAGCGGAATCGCGAATTTCAGCAATGTGCTCAGAGAAGAATTTATAGAAACAACAAACATTCCATCGACAGCCGGCATATGGAACGTAACAGTGTCCAACAACACAATCAATCCAGATTCGTATCAGCTGACAATTTTGATGGCTGTGAACGCATCAAGCTGGATAACGACTAACTATACAACATCCACTTTCAATCAAACTACAACAGGAATCTTAAACTCCTCGCAGAACATACATTTGAATTTCACAATTCCAAACGACACGCTTGACGGTGCATACGAAGGAAATATAACTTACATAGCATCCAACAATGCTACGTTGAGTATACCAATCAGAGTGAATGTGACAACTCCAATTCTAGTTGTGAACAATACATTATCATCACAAATTATAACAATACAGCAGAACTACGGCGACACGCTGCTGAGGAACATAAGTTTCTACATAAACAACACAGGTTCTCTACCGCTATTCTTGGATATGACACAAAATTCAAGCTTCCTTTCTTGTGTGTCTGGCTCGTGCTCGAGTGCACACAGAGTAAATTTCACTTATAACACAACCGGCAATTTAAGTACAACACCACCAAACAACAGTGCATCTATCGAAGTAAGCTATGTCATCAACAGCAGCATGCCTTCGGGCCTGTATCGCGGCTGGATATTTTTCAACGCGACTAACAACACG
>CAYJUY010000004.1:7049-13305 GCA_964373485.1 uncultured archaeon | reverse complement strand
TCTTCTGAGTGAACTTTTTGTTGTTTTATTATATGATCAGCTAAATTGAAATATTTATCGGCATTGCGGAATGTCTACACATTCGTAATGCTAAAGCCAACAAAGCGTTAAATATTTATGATAACAGTTATCAATATATTTTAGGTGTTTTGGGTGCCTTCAAGTTATAATCTGCCAGAACTAGTGAAGAAGGAAATTGATGCCCTAGTTAAAGCAGGCTATTACTCTAGTAAGTCTGATGTTGTGAAAGATGCGCTACGAACGTTTCTATACTCGAGGAAAAATCTAAGGCTTGCTGCAGCAACCGAACTCTACAGAAGAGGTGAAGTAACATTATCAAAAGCTGCAGAAATTGCTGATTTGGACATAACAAAGTTCAAAGAAAGGCTGAAGGAATCTGGTATCAAGAGGATAATAAAGTCTGAAAAGATAGGCAAAATGAACAGAGAGATTGCAAAAATCCAGAGAAGGTATAGATGAAAGTTGTTGCTGACACAGACATCTTAAGCATCTTCGCCAAGATTCGGAGGTTCGATATCTTACATGAATTATTCGAACAGGTTATTATACCGCAATCTGTTAAGTCCGAACTGGATAAAGGTAAAATCAATCTCAGTAGCACAAATATTATTGTTAGTAAATTAACACGAGAAGAATTAAAATCTCTGAAGAAAGTCGATGAAAGGCTTGATAGAGGAGAGAAGGAATGTTTTGTTATTTCAAAATTTAGAAATATTCCTTTAGCTACAAACGAGAAAGTTGTTTATTCTATATGTGATAAAGAGAGAATAGGATATTTTTCATTACCAAGACTTTTGAGATTCGCTATTATGAAAAAAGTAATTTCAAGAGAAGAAGCTAGAAAGCTAGTGAAATCAATTGAACGAGAAGAAAATACAATAGTCAAGAACAAAGAAGAGATATTCAAATAGTTGGCGGCATTCCGGTGCATCTGCACACACTCGTAAAGCTTATGCAGGGGGTGGGATTCGAACCCACAAAATAATTATACATATTCCATGAATTCCTCTCTGCTCATTTTCAGATCTTTCTTTATTATTTTATTAAGAAGCCCAGGACCGATTTCTTCACCAGAATGATGCGGTATTACAACCATTCTTCCATCAGCATGTTTGTGTATAAGATGACTACCTGTTTGGTGGTCAAAAACAAATCCCAACTTTTCTACTATTCTGCCCAACTCTTTGCCTGTAAGTCGAGGTAGTTTTGGCAGATTACTCTACACCTCGACTTGCTGGACACCGACAAACTGTTCTTTTGGCTTAGGCTCTTTGAAAGTTTCGAGATAGCCTCTGATGGCCTCTTTAGTCCTTTCCATCAACTGATTCAAATTTTTAGCCTGCGTATGGCAGCCAGGTAATCCCACTACTTCAGAAACAAACCACCCCCCCTCATCCTTTTCTATTAAAACAGTGTATTTTCTTGGCATAATCTTCTTCCCAAATTATTATCTGCTTTTATTCAAACTTAAGTTTGAATGCAGGGGGTGGGATTTGAACCCACGAAGGGACTAACCCACGAGGTTTCTCATCATCTTTTTTCTGTGCTTAATGGTTTGAAAACCTTAAGCCTCGCGCCATTGCCAGGCTAGGCAACCCCTGCAAACAAGAATTGAACTTGTAAAATTATTTAACTTTGCAAGACGGTTACCAATTATGTACCATCCAACTTTTAATCCTAATCGATTAGAGCATTTCAATTACAAAAGATTATTATTTGGATTGGAAGAACAAGGCTCTTCTTTGCAAGCATATGTTCAAAGTTTTAAAGCCTCAATACAAATAAAGATTTTGTCTAATATTTACAATTTAAATTTTTCTCAAACTCCTTCTGAAAAATTTCTGCAAGAACAAAGTGGTATAGACAAAGAAACATTCAATTATTATTTAAATCATCTTCAACAAAAACAAAAAGTTTTGAAGGTCGGCGAAGTAAATGGTTTAGGATATTATAGAATTTCTCTTAAAGGCGTAATAACTCTTCAAAAACTAAGTAAAAAATTAAATGAAATTATTTAGATAGACTACTTTAATTTTTTCAAAGCTTTTCCAAATTCATCAAATTTCTGTTCCAACAATTCAGCAGATCTCACGACTAATTCGTCAACTTCAATTCCAGAAATCGATTCGACGTTGAAAACAAAAATATCTTTCTTGTTCTCTTCAGCTCTGTAACCAACTACTGCTCCTTGCCACTTAGCATGATCTCTTCCCCTTCCCAGCTGTGCAATCGCCTCGAGCTGAATTTCCTGTCCCTCGAAAAGTTCTGTTATCGGAATTTTTTCGTAAACTGGTTTGACACTTTTGTCAGTTGATTTCATGTCCCCAGAATAAACAACAGCCGGACCTTTTTTCTTGAGCACCAGCGACACTTGGCAATTGCTGCAGCCTTTCCCCTCGCACTTGCACTCGCTCGGAAGATTGTAGGTCTTCTCGTCAAAAGTCAGAGGAATCATTCCCATTCTGTTCGCGATTACCTCATCGGTCAAAGCAGAATCGTTCTTCTTGAAATCTACAAACTCTATTGCCATCGTAGGAATTTCGCCAATCATTATTCTTCTCAACGCAGAAGCGAAAGACGGTTTTACCCCATCGACAGAAAATTTTATTTCGGGACCTTTTCGAGAAAGAATCTCAACATTCATAACAGTAGATTAGGATTTTGAAGGAATTTAAAGCTTACACCCTTCTCCCGCGTCTTCCGCCCTTGGCCCGCATTTTCCCGTGTATGATTGGTGTAACATCTTCAATCATCCCAATTCTCAAACCAGCGCGAGCAAGCGCACGAATTGCTGGCTGCGCTCCTGCTCCCGGAGATTTTGATTTTGTTCCGCCCCACGCACGCACTCGAATATGCACGCCAGTAATTCCTTTTGCGATTGCTGCTTCAGCGGCTTTTCTCGAGGCTTGCATCGCTGGGAAAGGATTTCCTCCTTCACGAGCTTTGTCCGTCATCATTCCAGCAGAATAACGAGAAATAGTTTCAGCTCCTGTAAGATCTGTTACGTGAATAATTGTGTTGTTCGCAGTGCTGAATATGTAGGCAACTCCCCACTTCTCTTCCTTACGCTGCGGCTGCCTTGTTTCCTGTGTCCCCTGCGTTTGCTGCTGAACTTTCTCCATGCTTCTCCACCTTTGTTTGTTTTCGCGAGATTATTGTAATTTTGTTTTCTTCATCGCGCGAGACTATGTAACTTGGGTAAACGATTTTCCTCTCGCCAATTTTCACTCGGCCATGCGCAATCATCTGCCGCGCTTGTTTCACAGTATTCGCGAGAACCTTTCTTTGCAAAACTGTTTGAAGTCTGCGATCAAGCAATTTCTGAGTTGTAATTGCAAGTACGTCATCCAGACCTGCGCCTTCCTCCAACATGCCGAGCTTGATAAGTTTGTCGAGTATCAATTTCTCCTGCTCCTTGTTCTGCTTAGCTGCCAGCAAGCGTGCAAGCCTCCTGTATTTTCTAATGGACCCCTCCACTCTCCAAAGTTCGCGCTTGTTCTTCAGTCCATAACTCTTCAAAATTTCCCTCTCAGCTTCTAGCCTCTGCTTGTCCCAAGGACGCACAGGAGTTTCAAACTTTCTCTTGATGTATCTCATTCAACCGCCTATTTCTTTTCCTCTTTCTTCGCGGCTTCGGCTCCCGCCGCTGGTTTTGCCGCGGCTGTTGTTCCAGCTGTCATCGCAGCAGCCTTCTCTGCGCCAAGCTGTATCCTCACGGCCTTTCTCAAAACTCCGACAACTCTTCCCTTCTCGCGGAACTTTGATCTGGTTCTCTGCCCGCGAACAGGTTGGCCGAGCATGTGCCTCCACCCGCGATAAGTTTTCAAATCAATATGCCTCTGCACGTCAAATTTTGTAGCAAGATCCAAATCCGCTCCAGTCAAATGAATGTTTTCTCCAGTTTTCAAGTCGCGGCTCCTGTTGACCATGTAGGGAGGCACGCCAAATTTTACAGGTTCCCTGATTACCTGCTCCAACTTTTCAATCTCGCCCTCGCCAAATTCCTTCAATTTTTGTTTCGGGTTGAATCCGACAGCCGCGCAAATCGCATTCGCCATGGACCAGCTAATTCCCTTGATGCCGAGAATCGCGCGCGAGACTGGTTTGTCTCCGTTCAAATCTGTTCCGGAAACACGCACGATTGAAAATTGCTGAACAGTCTTTTCGACTCGTTTCGGCTTTTCCTTCTTCTCTTCAGCCTTGGCTTCCGCTTCCTTCGGCTTGTCTACATCCTTTATTCTTTTTCCCGAGCCTCCCATTGAATCACAAGATTAATAGTCGTGAAGAACTTTTAAAGGTTTGCTGAAATGATTTAAAGTTAACTTTCCAAAGTTAAGTTATGTTTGAAAAGAAGCAAGTTCAAGGAAATTTGCTAATTCCTGCTCGTCTCGAATTTGAATTACCAGATGAAATGATAAGAGACGTTAAAGAAATAAAAAATTTGAAACCACCTGTTGAAGAATATCTAAGAACAATGGAATGGATTTTCGATACATATTTGAAAAGTTATGGCGCCCAAAATATACATCATCAATATTTCATGCCCGAACGCCCTAAACATGAAAAAAATGATTTGAGAAAAACAGGATTATATATCGCATTCAAGATTCCAGAAGAAAATTTGGATAGCTTGATGAGTAGAGCAACGTATATACGGTATCCTTTCAGTCTTAGAATAGTTAAAGACAAATAACAAGAAATGGACCGGACGGGATTTGAACCCGTGGCCTCCCGCATGCCATGCGGGCGTTATACCGGGCTTAACTACCGGCCCATAAAACCAATTTGCAGTTTTGAATTAATAGATTACGAAAGAAGAGCACCGAGCATTTCTCTATTTCCAACGAATTCGTGATTGAGAAATTTTTTCTCTATGTTTGGAGATAGTCCGTAAATTACTTCTCCGTTATTAGAAGTTCCTTTCCCGTATAGCCCGTTGTTGTTATACCTGTTAAGTATTCTTCCCATCTGACCTCTAAAAAATTTTTGTTTGTCCTCTGCCATTTCGTGCAACTTTTTGATTTCTTCGTAATTGTAATTGAACTCGTTCCTCATGACCTCAAGTCTATATGAATTATTAAACAGTTTTTCTATGAAGTTTACAATAGTTGACTTAGTCACACCAAAAGTTGCTCTCTTATATTTCGGAGTTCTTCCGTACTTCCTCTTAATCACGTAACAGACAAGGTTGCCAAGTTGCCTGTGCGTTCCGCCTCTCGCCATAATTTTTAAAATGTTGTAAATGTTTTAAAGCTTATCTTAAAACTACTTCTTGGTCCATTTCAACTTTTTTGATTCACGACCCAAATTAAAATTTTTCTCGCACTTTGAAGAGCAAAAATAATAAATAGTGCCATCGCCCTTTACAAACATCTTACCTGTCCCTTTTGTTATATTCCTGTCGCAAAACGAACACCTCATCCCAATTACCTCGATTCAAATTTTCCTACGCTCTCCATCTCAGTTTCTCGAAGCATGAGAATATCTTTTTCCTTGACAGGACCGATTACATTTCTTGTCAGAATTTTCCCCTTATCCGGTCCTTCTAGAACTCTGCAGCGGACTTGTATCACGCCTCGAACACCGCTCCTTCCAAGAATCTGCAGAACTTCGGCCGGGTAGGATTCAGAAGCCACAAGAATCACTTCTTCGCCGCTTCAAGGCCCTGAACTATTTCCTTGAGCAAATTTTTCCCTTCGCCTGCTTCTGTCACAGCCGCAGCCGCCATCGCTTTGTCTATTCCAGCTGACCGACCAAGATCCTGCTTGCTCGGGACAAAAACATACGGCACTTTTTTCTCGTCGCAGAGCGCAGGAAGATGCATAACAATTTCCTCGGGATCGACGTCTTCAGCTATAACAACAAGCTGCGCAATGCTCTTCTCTATCGCCTTTGTAGTCTCGTTCGTCCCTTTTTTTATTTTTCCAGAATTTTTCGCCATCTCAACAAGCTGAAGAACTTTGTCAGACAATTCCTTCGACACGCTGAATTTCACGTATGATTTCGGCATACAACCACATCTTCACTCAATTCTATACCAAAAAAGGATTTAAATAGTTTTCACTTGTGCGCGAAATAGAACTCGACTTCTTTTCTAACTTTGTCAACGCGGCAAAAACCGATTCTGTAAAACTGAATTATTTGGTTTGCTTTCAAATTCTTCACAGCAGGTTCTGCAAGGCCCTTCTTAACGGTTCCGTCAGGCATGAAAATTTTTATTTTTACATTCGGCTCG
>CAYJUY010000004.1:0-7039 GCA_964373485.1 uncultured archaeon | reverse complement strand
CCGCATTTTTCCCTATCAGATTTCTTGCATCGTCCTTGTCTATGTAAACAACGTTTGATCTGACAGGAACTTTTCTTTTCTTCTTAGAGCCCGGCCTCATGTTGACTTCAATGCTCCTAATTTTCGGAAGGCCTTCTATTTTTATTTTTACAGGATTTGCAACTCCGAAATATCTGTCGGCAAAAGAATCCACGGCTTTTCTGTTGAACGCTTCAATAACTTGCCATTCGTAAACCGATTCTGTCTTAGTAACACCAGTCGACAACAAAAATTCTTTCAACGCTTCAGGGACAAATCCTCTTCCTCTCAATGCGGCTAATGTTGTAAGCCTTGGATCGTCCCATCCAGTAAAAAGTTTTCTCGCAATCCCCTCACGAATTTCTCTCCCCTTGGTTATCGCATCCTTGATTTCAAACCTTCCCATTTCTGCAATGTAAGGCGTTTTGAATCCAAGAGTTTTCAATATGTGTTCCTGCAAATCTTTTCTGAGTTCGAATTCTTTTGTTCTCACTCTGTGTGTAACTTTTTCCCACGCATCTAGCATTGCGGTCCCGAAATCGTAAACCGGCCACACCCGATATTTTTTCTTTGTTCGCGGGTGAGACTCTGTTATTATTCTGGCTATTGAAGGGTCGCGAAGAGTTGTGTTGGGACTTTCCATGTCTATTTTCATTCTCACAGTCGCGCTTCCAGGTTTCATTTTCTTCAACATTTTTTTCCAGAGTTCCATGTTGACCTTTGCAGAATTTTCGCGATGTTCGCATGCAACACCTTCCGCGCGCAATTTCTTCACAGTTTCTTGCTTGCACAGGCAGACATACGCATGTTTGTTAGCTATTAATTTTTCAATGGCTTTGTAATATTCTGGAATGTGGTCTGAAAGGTAGTCAAGCTTGTCCCATTTTATGCCGAACCATTTTAATCCATCGATAATCGCATCGTAATATTCTTTCTTCGAAATTTCTGGATTGCTGTCCTCGAATCTTAGAATAAATTTTCCGCGATATTTTTTCGCATAAGCGAAATTAATTAGTGCGCTCTTTGCATGACCGAGATGCGGGTACTTGCTCGGCTCTGGCGGAAATGCTGTAACAACTTTTCCTTTGACTGCACCAGGAAGTTCTAGTAGTTCGTGTTCCTCCACCTTCCTCTTCTTTTTTTTCGGGGCTCCATAATTTTCTAAAATATTTTTTTGTTCGTCTTTGTCCATCGCGTTTACTTCTTCGACAATTTTTTTTATTTGAGGAATCAGTTCTTTTATTTGCGACTTGGTTTCAGGATGCTCTGCAATTAATTTTCCCAACACAGAATTCGCGTCGGCCCGACTTTCGTGCTCGACAGCGTTAATCAGTGCGAGTTTGCGTATGTAGTTTTCTTCCATAATGTAAATTCTCGCTAGTAGATTATAATAGAAGCGTATCCGATTACAGATTTCGGATCTTTCAACACCTCGGCCGAGTTCGCATATTTCAGAAGTTTGCTTTTCTTGGCACCCATCTCCTTCGCCGCAGCCAAGGCAACCATCACAGCGCCGTAGCCACAAATATACGAAGCATTCTTGTGGACAGCGTCAAAAAATTTTTTCTCGCTGAGACTTTTCAAAGAGTTAATCAGAATCTTGTCAACCTTCTCCACATCGTTCTTGAAGCCGTGCGACAAATCGGTAGTCGCAAGCAACACCCACTTTTCATTCTCGCCAATTGTTGCATGGGCGATAGCCCTTCCCAGTTCTTTGCAGTTTTCTACAAAATCTTTGTCCTCAAAACTGTTGCTTATAGCTATAGGTACAATTTTGAAATCATTGCCGAACCTGTGTTGCAAGAAGGGTAACTGGACTTCGATTGAGTGCTCGTTCTCGTGTGGAATAACATCGTATTCGACAACTTTGCTCTTGTCAATTATTTTTTGCGCGACTCGGTTGCTGATGGCAATTTCGCCAAGCGGGGTTTTCCAAAGACCTTCTTTCATTATTGCGAATTTTGCTCCGAGTCCAAGATGATTCGGGCCGATTATTACGTAGTTTGCCTTCTCGACTTTCGAGAAAGCCCACGCGCATATTGCTCCGCAAAGATGGTATTTGTCATGCGGAGTTATCAGTGCGACAAATTTCTCGCTCTCTATTTCCTTGGGACCGTCCTTTCCCTTGAAAAAAATCTCTATGTCTCTTTCCAGAGAATTTTTGTCGGCGTTGTAAAAAAATCCAGCGGCCCTAGGTTCGCGTATTGCGTACATCTGTGATTATTTAGTTGCGAATTTACTTATGTCTTCCCAAAATTTTTGGAAGGATGTTCTTTAAAAGATGTTTGAAAACATAACTTTAGCTATTTATATATTAAAACAGCTATATTTCAAGTATAAATACAAAGCTCGGAGAATAAATTATCAGGTGTGATGGCTTGGCAACTAAAGAGAAGTTCCTTCCGAAACTTTTTCTGCGAGTCAAGCCCGTGAAGATGCTTTCCAGCCTCAGGAACGGTCCAAAGTATGCTACAATTTTGTCGAAGGAAGTTGACTGTACATATTCCCATACAGTCAAGTTGCTGGATTTGTTCAAGGACTACGGCTTGGTCGATTTCGACAAGAAGGGGAGGATTAAAATGGTGAGGCTCACTGATCTTGGTTCTGACCTTTCTGGATCCGTGGAAAATCTTTTGATGAAACTGAACCGCGTCAAGGAAAAATCAGGATGAGAAAGAAAAAATAAAGGATAAATCCTCAGAAAATAACTCATAAACATGAAGTCCTGTCCGACTTGCGGGCGAGACTCTTTGAAAGTCGTAAAGGGCACTAGGCACTTCACCTGCGAGGCTTGCAACACGGTCATTTTCCACGAGGGCAACGGATACGTCGTGGAGATTTTCTGATTTCCGAATTGCATTTTTTTTAAGTTTATATCCTTAGTTTCCGAACTTTTTTACAGGAGTGAAATAAATGGGATTCGGAGACCGCAGGTTTGGCGGCAACAGAGGTCCTAGGGAGATGCACAAGGCCGTTTGCGCGGATTGTGGCCAAGAGACCGAAGTTCCTTTCAAGCCTACAGAAGGCAGGCCTGTCTATTGCAGGGACTGCTTCCAAAAACACAGGAAATTCTAAATCACAAGTTTGGTTCAAAAATTTCCAATCAGTTTTTTGATTTCTTTCTTCATTTTTCTATCAATATGTAACGCAAATTTATCGGCATCCGGAAAGCAATTTAAGGAACCAAGAACTGAATATTGTTGTAAGGTGTTGCGTTGGCAAAGGGAAGGAAGTCAAGTGAAAATACTCTGGAAATTATTCTCGCGGTAATTGTTGTGATCTTCATTTTCTCCATGATCGGAGTTCTGAATTTGCAATCGTTGAGCGGCCCAATCTCGAGCGGAGAATCGGCTATCGAAATCGCGGAAGAATCTGTGGAACAGATTACAGAAGAAACCAGCGAAGAAGAGGGAACAGAATTAATTTCTGGCTCGTCTGAAAGTCAGACCGAGGCGGAGATCGCGACAGAAGGAATTGTTCAAGCATCTGGAACAGCGCTCGCAGCAGCGTCATCAAATTTCGAAGTAATGCCGTCCTAGAGTTTAGCTTAAATATTTTCTAAACGCCTCTTAGATTATGAAGAAACAAATTTTTCTCGTTGCTCTGATATTTGCAATTTTATTTTCCTCGCAACTGGCTTTCGCCCAAACGAAAATAAATTTCACCAACATCAAAAACTACAATCTCCCTGACGCGATAGGAAAACTGATAGGCGATGCGCGGGTGAACATATACGACTACGAGAACAATGCGCTTGGCAGCATGGCTGTTTTGAATGGCACCATAAATCAGACGAGTGACGAATTGCTAGACAGTCCGACTCACAAAATTTTTGCGCAAGATGCAAGGACCTTGCAGAATATTTTCGACGCAGAAAGTTTCACGAAAGAATTCAACAGGCAGAGGTCATTGCACAACATAAGAATTGAAGCAATTGATTTCATCGACCAGATAAAATTAACTATTGGGACTTGGATAATTGCAATAATTTCGCTGTTCATCTCGCCCGAATAGGATTTAGGATTTAACTAGGATTTATATTCTAATCTCTCGCAGTGTGTAAGATGAAAACATTCGAGGAGCTTGGAGTCAAGAAATGCTTGAAATATCTTCAAGAAGTCGGTTTCACCGAACCGTTCCCGATTCAGGAGGCAGCAATTCCGCCTCTGCTCGCGGGAAGGGATATAATCGGCCAGGCGCAGACTGGGACCGGAAAAACAGCAGCGTTCGGTCTGCCGATGCTTGAAGGTCTTGACGAAAACGTGCGCGACACGCAGGCCTTGATAATTGTGCCGACTCGAGAACTGGCGATGCAGGTTGCAGACGAGTTGAAAAAGTTTTCCGGCGGGACTGCGAAGGTCACCGCGGTCTACGGCGGGGAGAGCATGCTGAGGCAGATCCGCCTCTTGAAGGAATCGAGGCAGATCATTGTGGCGACTCCCGGAAGAATGCTCGACTACATTCGCGAGAAAATACTCAGGCTGGACAAGGTGAGGTTCGTTGTTTTGGACGAAGCCGACAGGATGCTGGACATGGGGTTCATAGATGACGTGAAAGAAATCCTCAGGCACGTGCCAGCCCGCAGGCAGACCAGCATGTTTTCCGCGACGATGCCGCCTGCGGTCGTCAAGCTCGCTCACGAGTTCATGAAGAACCCGGAGAAGTTAATCGTGAGCAAGGACGAGATTTCGAACTTGATGGTGAAGCAGTACTGCATGGAAGTGCATGAGCGCGACAAGCTGAACCATCTCTGCAGTTTGCTGAAGGACAAGAAGAAGACGATCGTCTTCTGCGCGACTAAGACACGCGCAAGGGGGCTCGCGGAAGACTTGCACAGGAGGGGGTTCGACGTCGAAACGATACACGGCGACATGGAGCAGCCGCAGAGGACGAGGGTGATTAACGATTTCAAGTCGGGCAGGATCGACATACTCGTCGCGACAGACGTCGTTGCGAGGGGGATTGACGTGCCGACTGTCGAGCGCGTGATAAGCTTCGACGTGCCCCGCGAGGCGCTGGTTTACTTTCACAGGATCGGGAGGACTGCGAGGGCGCACGAGAGCGGCAGTGCGATAATCTTCGTGACGAAAAATTACAAGGACGAGTTCGATGCGATCTGCAGGGAGACCAAGATACATATCGAGAAAATGCAGACGCCACGTCCGGGAGAATTCCCTGTGATTCGCGGCTTCGAGGACCAAAGGAGATTTGGAGTCAGCCGCAGGTTTGGCGTTAGCAGGAGATTCGAGAGGGGCTTCGCGAGGAGAGGACTAGATCGCGAGAAGAGGGGATATGGCCGCATGAGGGGCGGTTATACGCACGGGGTCGGCGGCGGAAGATCCAGCATGGGGCGTGGGCGCAGGCGGTACAACAGGCGATAGTTACAATTAAATAATAATCAAGCCAAATAATCTGTCATGGCTCTCACAGAATCCTACAAGAAAATCAAGGCAGGAGACGCCGCGCCTTATTTCATACTGATGGGGATTGACGACGGGGAGCACGCCCTGAAAGAATTTTTGGGAAAACCACTGCTCGTCGTTTTTATGTGCAATCATTGCCCATATGTGCGGGCAAAACTTCCTGCATTAATTAAACTTCAGGAAAAGTTCGCTGGAAAAATAAATGTAGTGGGAATCAACAGCAACGACCCAGATTACGAGGGGGAAGGTTTCGAGAACATGAAAAAGTTCGCGAGACAGTTCAGGATTAACTTTCCGTATCTGGTCGACGATTCGCAAAAAGTTGCTAGAGAATATGGCGCAGTTTGCACGCCGGATCCGTTCCTCTTCGACGCGAGCGGAAGATTGGTTTACCACGGAAGAATAGACGACACCTTGACGATTGACGCTCCTGCAACAGGCGCGCTGATGGAAGAAAACATAAGCAAAGTTCTTGCAGGAGAAAAAGTTGCGAAAGAATTTCTTCCGTCGCAAGGTTGCTCGATAAAGTGGAAGGGCGGATGGTCTTAAGTTTTAATCTTTCACAATCAATTCTTGATTATGGCGAGTGAAGTTGCTAAAGCCAAGCTCGACATCATTAAACAAGAGCTCGGGATGGTGCAGTCCTCAATCGACAAATACGACGACATAAATTTCAGGATACGCGGCTGGGAAGTAACTATATGGTCGGCGCTGATGGTCGTCTTCTTTCAAACTGGAAAAAATCTGGTTCCGGTAATCGCGATGCTTGTCCCGTTGATTTTCTGGGCGCTCGACGGCTTGTACAAATCTTTCCGCGAAAGTTACAAGAACAGGAAAAATAAAATTTCAATGTACCTATCATCTAAAAATTTTGAAAAAGAATTTAATTCGGGCAAAATCAGTTTTGAATCTCCAACATATCCAACTCACAAAGCAGAGGATGTTTTTAAAAACTGTTTCCGCTCCCACGTGTTTTTGTTGCATGTTTTGCTTTTTGTAATAGCCGCTGTTATGTACTTTTGGCTTGTATGAAAAGTTAATTAAATTCCATTTCATGAATATGTGATATGGCTTCGCACTACTTGTTCACTTCGGAGGCCGTGGCCGAAGGGCACCCGGACAAAATCTGTGACCAAATATCCGACGCGCTGCTTGACGAATTCATCAAAAGCGATCCGAAATCGCGAGTCGCTGTGGAGACTCTGACGACCACAGGACTAATCGTTGTCGCAGGAGAGGTCACGACCAACAGTCACGTTGATGTCCAGAAAGTTGTGAGAAGAACGCTGAATGAAGTTGGCTACAACAGGCCAGAGTACGGGTTCAATTGCGACGAGTGTTCTGTGATGGTTTCTTTGCACGAGCAAAGCCCCGATATTGCAAAAGGAGTTGACAGCACGTCGAGCAAAGATCAAGGCGCTGGTGATCAGGGACTAATGTTCGGTTATGCAACAAACGAAACTCCAGAGTTGATGCCGCTGCCGATAACACTTGCACAAAAACTTGTGATGAGATTGGCGGAGGCGAGAAAAGGCGGCGAGATATCTTGGCTCAGGCCCGATGGAAAATCGCAAGTGACGGTTGAGTATGAAAACGGA
>CAYJUY010000003.1:12028-14550 GCA_964373485.1 uncultured archaeon | reverse complement strand
TGCTAAAGAGGGTATGGAATTCTGTGTTTCACTCAGGCGAAGCTCCACTTACCTGTGAAATAAACGGAATAAGGAACACCTTCAACAACAGAGAAGTTTCCAAGAGCACCAACAACTTCTGCCATACTGAAATAAGTGAACAAGTAAAACAGTCGATTCTTAGGTCAAAAGAAAATACCAAGGGCGGGTTTTTGATTATCATGATTCCAATGAAAGAAGAGGTGCATATAGATGAACTAAATGAACATCTTGGCTCCAACTATGATTTAAGTTGCCCCATTAGGGAAATCAAGGAATTTGCCGAGGAGAAGGGAATAGATTACATTGATATGACTGCTCATCTGAAAAAAGCAATCGAAGGAGGGAAAGCTCCTTATCTTGCAACTGGAGGACATCTGTCCTCTGAAGGAAATGAATTAGTGGCTGATGTTATTTATAATCACTTGAGATGAAATTTCTATTGAGGTCATTTATCGGGCAAAGCTGGTATTCGATTATTCGGGCAGAACGGTATTATTCGGGCAAAGCCTTCTTCAAAGAAAAAGTTAATAAAAGATAATAGTAGGTAAATCGAACTTATTTTTGTATAGCCATGCCAAAACACGCTAGCTCCTCATCAATCGAGAACAAAGTTAGATTGAGCCTTCTGCAGGCAGAGAAAAGATTCGTGGACCTTGAATTGGGTTTGACAGAGGTCAAGGATGCGCTTGCGGAGGTTGGAGAAGCAACTGAGAAACTTAAGAACATAGACCCAAATGCGATGCAGCAATTATCCGAACTGCCTGATTTGAAACAAAGACTGGAGGACGTCGAGGACCTCTTGATGGTTGAGAGTGCTGGAATAGAGGAACTAAAAAACTTGATGGAAGACCTGAGAAACAGGCTTGGAGGCGAGGCTGCTCCAAAAGCTCCAGCCGACTTAAATGAGAAAATCGCCGTGCTTGAGGGATCTTTAGGAAAAATTGCCAACCTGGACGATTTGAAAACACATGTCGATAGTTTAGAGCACGAGTTGGCAGAACTAAGAGACCAACTAGCCTCCAGAACACCTGCCACTTTTCAAGCGCCAGACATTAGGGCTTTTGCCGCGAAATTCGAGCAGTTGAAGGCAGAAGTGGAGACCAAAATAGAGGAGTTCGAAAAGATCAGCAGTTCATTGCAGGTAGGAGAATCTAGCGCTGTTTCTGAAAATTTTAGAAAGAAAATAGACAATTTAAGCAAAAGATTATCGGAGACTGCTTCGCGGCTGGATTCTTTCGAAGAAGTATCAAAAAATTTGTCTGAAAATCTGGAAAATATCGTGAGGAAGGAAGTCAACAATAAGGCCATAGGCCTAAGCAGAAAGCTGTCTGAAATAAACTCGCGAATTGAATCTGTAGAAAATTTTTCTAAAAGTTTACCTGAAGACTCGCAGCGCCTTGTGAAAAAAGAACTGGACACTATAAACAGAAAGTTTTCTGTCATCGATTCGCGCACCGACGCGGCAGAGAATGTTTCGAAAAATATTTTAGAAGAGGTATCTGGAATAAAATCCTCGATGAAGAAGTTTGAAAGTTTCGAGAATGCGTCGACACTAGTGAAGGAGTTGCAAAACAAGATGGACGAATTCAAGTTCATTGAGAGTGAGATTAAAAGGGTGTCAAACCGTGTGGAGGGCTTCTACACGAACATAGACCAGAAACTTGACAAGATGCGGGAATTAGAAAAAGTATTCCCTCAAATGAAGCAAGACCTCGACCAGTTGAGAGACGAAATCTCGAAGAAGTTGGATGAAAACAAGATACTGATTCTTGACAGGGCGACCAAAGAAGAGACGAGCGAAATAAGGGACAGACTCGGCCAAGCCGAGAGCAAGATTAGCGATTCGCAACTGAAAGAAATACAGCAAAACATTGAGAAACTGAGAGAAGAAATCAGGGACGGCATCTCTGAAGCGAAGGAGCCGCTTTCGGTTATCAACATCGAAATGTCGGACTTTATGTCCAGAATAGTTGCAATCGAAACCAGGCTGGGCAATATAGAAAAAATCATGCAAGCGGTCGGAAAGGTCCAACCAATAATCTTGGAGTAACTCTTTTTAAAGCTCATCTGCCAATATTACTAAATGCCAACAGGCTTGACAGTAATCATCACCGAAAAACCTGACGCGATGACGAAAATTGCTCAAGCCCTTTCCGACGGCAAAGCAAAGAAAATAGAGAAACGCGACGCATTCTGGTACGAGGTGAAGCGCGATAAAAAAAATATAATTGTAGGATGCGCAGTAGGACATTTATTTGGTTTAGATTATATAAAAGGCCAAAAAGGGTGGCCTATATTTGATATTGAATGGGTTCCATCCTATGAAAGAAAAGGTGCTGCATTCACAAGAAAATATTACAACTTACTAAAGAAATTATCTAATAAATGTTCTTCATTCATTATAGCAACAGACTTTGATATTGAAGGAGAAGTAATAGGCTGGAATGTTTTACGCTTTATTTGCAAACAACAAACAGCAAAAAGAATGAAATTTTCAACGC
>CAYJUY010000003.1:6269-12018 GCA_964373485.1 uncultured archaeon | reverse complement strand
TGGTCTGTAGGTGTTTTATTTGGTTTGGACTCAGTGAAAGATGGAACTGGTTGGAAGTACCCCGTGTTCGAATTGGAATGGGTGCCGTCGCACTCCAAGAAAGGACATGAGTTTTCCAAGAAATATTTCGAGAACATGCAAGAGGTTATGAAGAAAGGCGGCAAGTTCATTGTCGCCACGGATTATGACACAGAGGGGTGTTTACCTGAGTTTGAAAAGATTCTGATAAAAGAGAATGACTTAACTAAACTTGTAAAAATTGGTGATTTTGCTAAAGAGAAAATGAAAAATGTTAAAAGATGGGAAGATTTTGAGTACTGTGACATTACTGAAAACGTCAGTTTGCCTGCCGTTGATTTTGGAAATTGGAATAACAATTTTACAAAAGTTAAAAGAGTAATTAGAAGGAAAGGCGACGGGAAAATACTAAGAATCACACTTGAGACCGGAAGAAAAATACATGTTAGCAGAAATCACCCATTTTTCGTAATAACTCCTTTTGGAACTATTGTGGAAAAAGCCGGGAGTTTAGTGCCAGAAGATTATCTGCCTGTGTTGAAAGAGCTGCCTTACTCAGAACCCGTTGTTAAGAGTCTGGACCTAATTGAATTACTAAAAAAGGACGGGTCGGGGGAATTTTATGTCTATGGATTTAGGGAATTGATTGGTAAAAGCCCTGTGGAAATGAGTGTGATTACAGGCGCGAAAAGGAAAACTTGTCTTGGTTGGAGAACTTTTGACAGAATCCCGCTTTGGGCATATCTAAAATTAGAACCCAAAGGTCCCAACAGAAGTAAACTAAAAATAGGTGTTAAGAAAGGCAAGTCAAGAATACCAGCTGTAATAGAACTTAATTCGAAATTAGGTAGGTTGCTTGGTTATTATTTGGCAGAAGGCTGCATCGATAGTAGTGGATTCGTAGGCTTCTACTTTGGACCACATGAAATCTATCTTTCAAATGAAGTTAAAGACATATTTGAAAAGGAATTTGGGTTGTTGCAAATAAAATTTAGAATGTTGCCACCACATAAGAGGACGTTTTCGAATGCAGACTACGATTGCCCAGAAATAGGCACGAAATCCAAAATGATAAGAATACTTTTTGAAAAGATATTCAAACTTGGTAGAAATTCTCATGAGAAGAGATTGCCTGATTTCATATTTTCTACACCTGTAGAATTTTATACGAACTTAATTGATGCCTACTTGGTAGGAGATGGAAGTGTATTTCTTGACAAAAATGACAATAGGTATGTATTATCTGCTGGGTCGGTCAGTAGCGAGCTGCTTTCAGATATCCATATGTTATTGTTAAAATCTGGAATAAACTCTCTCTTGGTATCAACTAAAGAAAAAGATAAACACTATCTTTTGGTAAGCACGAAAGACGAACTTAGAAAGCTATTGAATTTTGGCATAATGTCACTTTTCAAAAAAAAAGGAATTATCGATGGTATATCAAAACAAAGCGGCAGAAAGGGTAGAGATCCTTTAAACTTATTACCAAACTTTGTTTTGAGCGGATGCGAAATTACAGAAAGCGCAAGATACAATATAAATTATAGCCAAAGAACATCGCTTCAATCAATAACCAAGATGTCAGAATTCGTAGACAAAATTGTGAGCAGCGGGGTACATTTTCTTAAGATTACCAAAATTGAGGAAGTTGATTACGATGGAGAATTCTATGATCTGGAAACTGAAACCTCCAGTTTTATGGGGGGTAATGGTATTGTAACACACAACAGCGTAATTGGCTACAATGTCCTTCGATTCATGGCAAATAAAACAGATGCTGCAAGAATGAAGTTCTCAACGATGACAAAAGACGAACTGGTCGAGGCTTTTGAAAATGCGAGCAAACATCTTGATGCTGGTCAAATTGAGGCGGGGCTTACAAGACATTATCTTGATTTTTTCTGGGGAATAAATCTGACTCGTGCTCTAACGCTTGCAATCAAAAACCAAAAAGGTAAAGGCTTCGCTATTTTGTCCACAGGAAGAGTGCAAGGCCCCACTCTCGCAATGCTGCACGAAAAGGAGCAAGAAATTAAAAAGTTTAAACCAAAACCTTTCTGGCAATTAGAATTGCATACTAAAATTGATGGAGAAAAAATTTCGGCGAATTATATTGAAGAAAAAATTTGGAAAAAGGAAGAAGCTGAAAAAATATTGAAAGAATCAAAAGGGAAAGATGCAGTTGTAAAAGATGTAAAGAAAAGACAATACAAACAATCTCCGCCCGTTCCTTTCAACACTACGGATTTGCAAGCCGAAGCCAACGCGCAATTCAAATACTCTCCAACTCAAACTCTTTCAATTGCTGAAAGTTTGTATCAGGCAGGATACATTTCCTACCCCAGATCGTCCTCGCAAAAACTTCCACCGAACATAAACTACCCGAAAATTATGAAAGCACTTGCGACATTGAAGCCGTATTCGGAATTTGTTAATGGGCTCTTGAAAAAAGAAAAACTAGTTCCAAACGAAGGGAGGAGAGAAGATCCTGCGCATCCAGCAGTTTATCCAACTTTCGAAGTTGCCGACTTGAAAAAACTCACATCGCAACAAAGAAAATTATACGACTTGATCGTGAGGAGATTCCTAGCGGTTTTTGCGGATGAAGCGTTGCGTGAAAGTAACACAGTCACTCTTGACGTGGGCGGAAACAATTTCATCATAGTCGGAAAGAGAACGGTCGAGCCTGGTTGGACTAAGATGTACGGGCCGTACATGTCTACCGACGAATTGCTTCTTCCGGAATTAAAGATCGGAGACAAAATAAAAGTCTTGAATTTGGATATGCTTGCGAAAGAAACCCAACCGCCTGGGAGATTCAGCCAGGGTTCGATACTGAAGGAGATGGAGAAAAGAAATCTTGGAACGAGAGCCACGCGGGCAGAAATTTTGAAAACGCTTTACGACAGAAGATATATACTGGGCCAGAGCATCAAAGTTACAAAACTTGGCGAGGTTGTGGTACGCGCGCTGAAAGAATACGCGCATAGAATTCTTAGCGAAGAACTCACCAGAAAATTTGAGGAGGAGACAGAGCAAGTGATGAATGGTAAGTTGAAAAAAGAAAAAGTCCTGAAGGAAGCAAGAGAAACTCTTGTCGACTTGCTGGAGGAATTCAAGAAGAACGAAAAACAGATTGGGAAAAAACTTCTGGAAGGATTGGTGGAATCTAGAGAGGAGGAGAGGCGCCTCGGCACTTGCGTGAACTGTAAGACAGGAGAGTTGAAAATTTTGAGATCGAGATTTAGCGGCAAGTTCTTCGTCGGATGCTCAAGTTATTTCAGATGCGCGAAATGCAAATTCACGCGAAACGCGTGCAAGTGCAAGTGCGAAATATGCGGCGGAACCAAGGGAAAGTGCAAATGCAGCTGGAAGGATAAAAAATGGAACCCCACATGTCAGACTGGCTACCCGCTACCTCACAGCGGCCGCTTTCAGGCAATCGGCAAGGTTTGCGACAAGTGCCATACACCAATAATCCAGGTTTGGAGACAAGGCAAGAGACCATTTAGAATGTGCTTGGATCCGAAGTGCGAGACAAAAGCTGATTGGGGAAAAAATACTAAAGCTGTAAAGATTCCTGTCGCCAGAAAATCTCGGTAGGCATTCGACCGCTGAACCAAATTTAGCCTACTTTAGTACCAAAAAGCTTATATATTTAGCCTACCATCATACACTAAATATGGAAGAGGAAAAGAAAATTGCTAGAAAAGCTGTGATGTTCAGCTTTACAATGAAATCTCAGAAGGTAAGCAATTCCGAAAAGACAAAATTTTTCAAGGAGCTCTACGGCTGGACTCAGACAGTCCCTGGCGAGAAAAAGAAATATGTGTACCATCGCGAGGGCGTTCTTGAGGAAATGCCGCATGAGAAAGTTGATCAATCTTCATTCATAGTTCCTGAAGACGGGGCAGACAGAATGATGGAATTTTTTGAGGAATGGAGCAGAAAGGTTATGTTCAGGACTTTCAAAGTATTGTTAGATGACGATGAAGTTTTCAAGGAATTCAGGATTCTCAGACGCAAGAAGCCTGAGGAGGTCTAATTATGGGAGCAAAGTCTGAAAGCGAGATGAGGCTGAGGGTCGGAGAACTAACAGCAAGAGAGGAGGCTGGAAGGGGAATCGTAAGGCTCGACTCGAACACCATGAACAAGCTCGGCATAAGAGAAGGAGATGTGATAGAAATCGAGGGCAGCAGGAAGACTGCCGCAATTGCTGTCCGCGCTTATCCTGCTGATGTCGGTTTGAACATAATTCGAATGGACGGAATAACAAGAAGGAATTGCGGATCTGGCGTTGGGGAATTTGTTAAAGTTAGAAAAGCTGAGGCAAAGGAAGCAAGAAAAGTCACCATCGCTCCTGCAGAAAGGGGAATGATAATTCACATTTCTCCGAATCTAATCAAGCAAAATATTTACATGAGACCTGTCGCGAAAGGAGATGTGATCATTCCTTCTCCAGTCATCAGGAGACGCGCGAGGGGCGGGAGCATTTTTGAAGAATTTTTCAAGGAGGCAATCGATTTCGAGGATTTCTTTTTCACGCCGTTCCCGGGCGAAACGAGATTTATTGTGACCAATACAGACCCCAGCGGCATCGTGAAAATAACCGACATCACCGACTTGGAAATTTTGCCAGAACTCCCAGAATCGATGAAGCTCGAAGAGAGGGCTGTCCCTGCAGTAACTTATGAAGACATTGGTGGAATGAGGGGAGTCATACAGAAAGTTCGCGAGATGATCGAGCTTCCACTGAGACATCCGGAACTTTTCGAGAGACTTGGTGTAGAGGCGCCAAAAGGCGTTTTGCTTTATGGGCCTCCTGGCACTGGAAAAACTTTGCTTGCGAAAGCTGTCGCCAACGAATCTGGGGCAAACTTTATTTCTATTTCAGGGCCGGAGGTTATGAGTAAGTGGTACGGGCAATCACTCCCGTACGATGAGAAAATTTTAGTTTTAGAAAATGGTTTGATAAAGCAAAAGAACATAGGTGAGATTGTAGAAAATGGTAAGAAAGAAAACTTGAAAGTTCTTTCTTTTGATGAAAAAGGTAAAATTAGATTTTCTGAAGTTACAAACTTGATTAAGCATAAAAATAATTCAAAGATTCTCGAAATCAAAACAAAGAGCGGAAGAAAAATTCGAGTTACAGATTATCATTCCCTTTTCACTCTTGATGGAACTAAAATTAGAAGTGTAAAAACTTCTGAACTTATTCCTGAAAAGTCTTATATCGCCGTTCCAAAAATATTGCCTCAAAATAAAAACCCGATAAAAGAAATTGAATTTTTGGAAGCTTTGAAAGAAAAAGATTTTGGGCTTAGAGTAAGAAACGTTCAAAAATATGTTAAAGAGGCTGTAGAAAAACTAGGGCATGAAAAGGTTTCTGAAATTCTTAATTACAGACCAAAATATTTGTACGATGTCATAAACAAGAATGTTGGAATATCTGTTTCTAAATTTTTAGCTCTCGTAAAAGCTGCAGGAATTGAAATCGATAAGAATAAAATTAAAATATACACAAAGGGAAAATCTTTGCCTGTAAAAATAAAATTGACACAAGACTTTTGTGAGTTTTTGGGCTGGTTTGTTGCCGAAGGTTCTTTTACAACCAAGAACGAGGTCAAGCTAAGCGTCAACAAAAATGAGCTTGAATATGTGCTAATGTTGTGCGATAGGCTCTTTGGAGATTTTACTATATCTGAAAAGAAAAATTCGGATGGGGTTGATG
>CAYJUY010000003.1:0-6259 GCA_964373485.1 uncultured archaeon | reverse complement strand
TGTAATAATCTGCTCTGGTGTTTTGGGTAAATTACTTAAGCATGTTTTAGGTTTTAGAAATAATGCAAGACTAAAATCTATCCCAGATTTTGTATTTAATCTAAGCTTGACAAATATTTTTGCATTCCTAAGAGGATACTTCAGCGGGGATGGCTCGATTTTCCTAAACCAACATAGTGTTCCAACAATAGAAGGAACTACATATAGCGAATCTCTGGCAAATGATTTAGCTTATCTTTTGCTCTCTACAGGTATAGTTGCAAAAATATACAACAAAGAAAATGAAGATAAATTCAGAATCTGCCTTACTGGGGCAGACAATTTGTTAAGATTCAAATCTATTGGTTTTGAAAATGCTAATAAGAATCATTTGATAGATAGTTATCTTTTCAATGTTAGCTGGAGAAGAAGCCACCAAATACCTATGACACCTAAAATTCTTGCCATGGCTCCAATAGAGTGGCATAATTCACGAACAATCGGCCTGTCAAAATTAAATGAATTTGTGAGCGAATTTCCCACCGTACCTAATGAAAATATTGAGGACATAAAAGAATTAGTGATTAACGATATTTATTGGGATAGGGTCGAAGAAATAAAAGAAGTAAAAGAAAATTGCGAATACGTTTACGATGTGTCTGTTAAACCTTGCGAGAACTTCGTCGGAGGCTTCGGCGGCATATTTGCGCACAACAGCGAGGAAAACCTTCGCAAGATCTTCGAGGAAGCGGAGAAAAATGCACCATCAATAATTTTTGTTGACGAAATAGATTCAATTGCGCCAAAGAGGGAGGAGGTTACAGGTGAAGTTGAGAGAAGGGTTGTTTCGCAATTACTAACTCTGCTCGACGGTTTGAAGAAACGCGGCAAGGTAATTGTTATTGCTGCTACGAACAGACCGAACGCAGTTGATCCAGCTCTGAGAAGAGGTGGAAGATTTGATCGCGAGATTGAAATTCCTGTACCCGACAGAAACGGCAGACTGGAAATTTTGAAGATTCACACGAGAAACATGCCGCTTGACAAATCAGTTGACCTGAGTTGGCTTGCTGACATTACTTACGGCTATGTTGGAGCAGATTTGTGGAGTCTTGCAAAGGAAGCCGCAATGTCTGCATTGAGAAGAGTGCTGCCCGACATAAAGTGGAAGGAAGAAGGCGAGCTGCCAAAAGAAATAATGGAGAGACTTGTCGTGACCAAGGAAGATTTTCAGGAAGCGTTGAAAGTCGTTGAGCCGTCTGCAATGCGCGAAGTATTCATCGAAATTCCGAAAGTTAAATGGAATGACATTGGAGGTTTGATGGAAGTTAAGCAAGCTCTTATCGAGATGATTGAGTGGCCCCTAAAAAATCCTGGAAGTTTTGAAAGAATGGGAATAAAGCCGCCACGCGGAATTCTTCTTTACGGTCCGCCTGGGACTGGAAAGACTTTGCTTGCGAAAGCTGTTGCGAATGAAAGCGGGGCGAATTTTATTTCAGTTAAGGGACCTGAACTGAAAAGCAAGTGGGTTGGCGAATCTGAAAGAATGATTCGTGATTTGTTCAGAAGAGCGAGACAAGTCGCGCCATGTATAATTTTCTTTGACGAAATCGATGCGCTCGCACCCAGAAGAAGCGGAGGCGCGGGCGAGCACGTAACCGAAAGCATAGTTTCGCAGTTGCTTACAGAACTCTCCGGTCTTGAAGAACTAAAAGATGTTGTTGTGATAGCTGCGACGAACAGGCCTGACATAATCGATCCCGCTCTGCTAAGGCCCGGCAGATTTGACAGATACGTAATGGTGCCACCCCCGGATGAGAAAGCAAGGCTGGAGATACTCAAGGTGCATACAAAAGGCATGCCGCTCAAGAATGTCGAGCCGAACAAAATTGCAAAATCGACAGAAGGTTTCTCCGGCGCGGATCTCGAGGCGCTCGCGAGGGAAGCTGCAATGAGTTCTTTGCGCGAAAACATGAACGCGAAAGAAGTGAAGATGAAGCACTTCGAAGATGCCCTAGCGAAGCTGACTCCGAGCATTTCAAAGGAAGTGCGCTCCCACTACGAAAAATTCGTCGAGAGGCAGAGGAAAGTGAGGGAACGCGAGGAAGATGTTGTGCCTTACATCGGCTGAGACTTTGCGTAGACTTTTCCAAACTTGCATTCCTTCAGCAGCGGACAATCGGAACAAAGCGGTTTTTTCTTGCAGATTGTTTTGGCATGCTCAACGATTAGTGCGTGAAACTCTCCATAAACCTTCTCGTCGGTCTTGATTCCGCGCTCAATAAGCTCGCGCAACTCATCATATTTTTCTTCTCCACTTATGAGGCCCAATCTTGAAAAAACTCTGTAAGTGTACGCGTCAACAACAAAAATCGGCTTGTGCGCAGCGTAAAGAATTATGCTGTCTGCAGTCTCCTTCCCGATTCCCTTCAGCGACAGCAGTTCTCCTCGGAGTTTCTCCTTATCTTTTGCGAACATCAATCCTATGTCGCCAGAATAATTTTCCTGCAAGTATTTTGCAAAATCAATTACCCTCCTCGCTTTCTGTTTGAAGAAGCTGGTTCGCCTAACTAACTTTTCTACTTGTGCCTGGTCTGCGTTGGCAAGTCTTTTTGGCGTGAGAAAATTTTTCTGCTTAAGTTTTCTTATCGCTTCCTCCACGTTTTTCCAAGAAGACTGCTGCGTGAGTATTGCGCCCAAAACTATTTCGAACTGCTGGTTTTTTGATTGCGTTGGCCACCAACGCTGTTCGCCAAAAGTTTCCAGAAGAATTTTGTACACGTCGAAGAATTTCATGATTATCATTTTCATTTAAACAGATATAGACAAAGTCCTCAAGCGATTCCAGTAGAAGATACCACCACCTAGGGTGGTGGTAAATCTTAATTAGGGGCCTGCAGCGAAGCATTTTTCATGCAGGAAACTTTGCGCATCGGCCGCATCATAAAAAAACTTTACATAAATATCGACGGCTCTTGCAAGGGAAATCCCGGACCCGCAGCCATAGGAATAGTTGTGAGGGACAACTATGGACGCACGCTTGAGGAGTATAAGGAATTTATCGGGAGGTCTACGAACAATTCTGCTGAATATCGCGCTGCAATCAAGGCGCTTGAGATAGCTGCGAAATATTGCAGGAACAGGGTTTACATTTTTACAGACAGCAAACTTCTCGTCAACCACATTTACGGCGGCTATAGAATCAAGAACAGGGTTCTGTTTAGGCTTTTAGCGGAAATAAAACTCTTGGAAGGGTTTTTCAAGTGCGTCAGATTTTTCCACATAAACCGCGAGAATAATTCGAGAGCAGACAGGCTAGTCAATTCCATTTTTCAAAAATAAACCATCCACTTCGTCGTTCTTCAATTTCCAGTACAAATCTTGCACGAAATTCAAATCTGCGATCGCGTGCTGCTCGATTTTTTGGAACTCGCGATTTTTGTAGAAGGACTCTATCTCCGTGTTCTTGTGATGCGGTTCTGTTATTCTGAGTTTTCTCGCGACATCTTCCGTGCTCAATCCCTTGAACCTCATGCCGTTGAACGGGAGCATGCATTGCATAGTGTCGACGACGGCTATGTTGTGGAAAAAATCCTCAAGGCTGTCCACCGCATCGATTCCATTGGCCACCATTCTCCGCACGAGAGTAGGTATGTCGAACCTCAGTATGTTGTGGCCGATAAGTATCAAAAAGTTTTCTCTTTTCATTCTCTTCAAGTCTGTGAAGAATTTCTGGAGAATATCCTTCTCGGAACTTTCCCACTCCTTCAGCATTTTGAAATTCCCCTCGTAGTCCCTGTACTGAATCGAAATCACTTTCGTCGCGCCGGCCCTGAAACCGTCTTGCGAGAAAGTTTCTATGTCCATGTAGAGAAGCATAGAATCTAATTCGTTTGTTGCATGGCTTAAAGATTTAGCACCACCCTGGGTGGTGGTATATAGCCTCCCAAATTTCTTGGGGAGAAGTCGAGAAGCCCACAAATCTCACTTGTGTTGGGTGAATCACTTTGGGATTAGGCTTTGACTGCTCTTTCCCAAAACCCCAGGATGGTTCTAATCTGCGATTGTTTTATAGAAGCTAGGTCATCCGAGAAGTTGAAAGGAATCATCCCCAACTAAGCGCCAGTCAAAAAGAAAGCGGATACGATAGACAAAATGGACTTGCTCTGGTGATTCCTTGTTGCAAGATAGTTGGGTGATTCCATCGTCTATCTGAAAAATTCGTGTGAAAATACTAATAAAGCAATTTCGCTACTGGAGAAGATAAGTTGTAAACAAACTTTTACTATAAATTTTCAAGTGAACTAATTTTGGCTTGGTTTAGAACTTTATTGACCAACCTGTCCATTTTAGAAATTTTTGGATATTCTCTTGGTTTGTGAGTATATGTCACCTTTTCGAATTTTTTTTCTTTTTCTTTGAGCTCTGAAAAAAGTTTTTTCAGATGCGATTCTTTAATTTTAAATTTACCATTTATTTGCTTGACAACAGTGTCGCTATCGGAGGTGCAAGATATTTCTCCGCTAGAATATTTGGAAGCGATCCCTAATGCAGTTATTATAGCTCTGTATTCTGCAACAATATTGGTTTGCTTTCCAACATACTCTCCCTTTTCT
Source organism: uncultured archaeon (assembly GCA_964373485.1). Classification (GTDB taxonomy): domain Archaea; phylum Aenigmatarchaeota; class Aenigmatarchaeia; order CG10238-14; family SCSR01; genus JABABT01. Next base: position 1,664 of record CAYJUY010000003.1, on the reverse strand, counting down.
TCAAGAATTTCTCCAGAAGAATCTTCAATTGAATAAGCAATAGCGGCGGGTCCTGGATTTCCTCTCGAAGCGCCATCCGTAAAAATGTATAAAATTTCTTTTTTCATGATTATTTTTCGGTTTTCACGTGTAAAAGTTTGAGCAAAAGCTATTTATCTGAAATTCCCGAACTTAATTTTACAAAGGCGATTTGTCTGGCTAGAGTAATCGGCGTTGCTTCGGGAAAGGGCGGAGTCGGAAAGACGACTGTGTCCACGAATCTTGCGCTGGCTCTTCGTGATTTCGGAAAAAGAGTTTTGCTTATCGATTGCAACCTTTCCACGCCGCATCTGGCATACTATCTCGGCGTTTCAAACTACAAGTACACGCTCAACGACGCTCTGTTGGGAAGGGTTGACATAGTTTCCACTGCGCATTTGAAGGACGGAATAAAGTACATACCTGCGTCGCTTAACTTGAAAGACATAGTGGGCGTTGACACGACCAGCTTCAAGAAACATTTGAAGAAGCTACAAAGCGACAAATATGATTTCATAATTCTAGATTCCGCGCCAGGTCTAGGTAGAGAGGCGCTAGCAGTCTTGGACACTGCGGAGGAAGTTATTTTTGTCACGACACCCTTCGTGCCCATTGTGAACGATGTGATTAGAAGCTCCGAAGTTCTGAAAAGTTTGAGAGGAGTGAAGAGCATCAATGTTGTGATGAACATGATCACCGAAGGCACGCATGAAATATTGGCGAGGAGCGTCACGAACTTGACGGGCTTTCCAGTGGTTGGCCAAATATCCTACGACCAAAACATTGTCTATGGTCTTGCAGCAAAATCTCCGATTGTAAATTACAAACCGAACTCGACCGCGAGTGTAGATTTCAGAATCCTAGCAGCGAACCTTATTGGAGTCAAGTACAAAACGCCGAAAATGCACAGTTTCAAAAAGGTTATCAAAAGATTTAAAAATAAAATTGTCTCGCGAAAGGTAATCATGCCGCAGTCTGTCGAAGACCTTTCAGAAGACTTGTTCATTCAGAAACTTAAGTAAATCCCACTTCTTCAACCAATTTTTTTCAGCCTATGTAAGTGATTTCCTTTTCATGCTCTCTGTTAATTTTGTTATATCTTGAAATTTGTTCATCGATGAAGTCGTCTATGTCCCTTAATCTCCTCATTTTTTTAATTTTTTTCCTCATCTTTACTGTTCTTTCCATAAAATTTAATTGATTTTAAAATTAAAATACTCTTCGCTACTCTTCAAAATGTTTTTAATCATTCGTTTTTGTAACTTTTGCTCAAAATTATTCCACCATTTTCGTCCCTTAGATACAAAACGTCTCCTTTATTGTTCCAAACTGGTCTCTTGCTTGAAAGAAATATTTCTTCTTCGCTATTTTTCCCGCTTCCAGATATTATTTTGACTTGGGAGTTAGGCGTGATTGAGAATTCTGGAATTTTAAATGAATTGAAACTATTTCTTACAGTCCAGTCTCTTGCAAATATTTCTATGCTGCAGGAATTTTTAATAATGAAAAATTATTATTTTAAGAGAACTGTAGTCGTATAACAATTCAGTAGTGTAAAGCATGTAGAACTAATACATGAAATGGTCTATTTGTTATTATTTGTTATTTGTACTACTAGTTTAAATTTTTTTATTTTTCTTGTAAGA
>CAYJUY010000002.1:14885-15645 GCA_964373485.1 uncultured archaeon | reverse complement strand
CTTTGTGCATCAAATCCGCTTTCCACTCAAGATGATGTGGCTGCCTCGCTTGTGAAAGATTTCGGAATTTCTGTCTTTGCAAAAAAATTTGAAGACAACGAGACATACTACAAAAACATCAATGCAATTCTTGACGCCCATCCTGAGATTACACTGGATGATGGTGCTGATCTCGTTTCGGAATTGCACAAAACCCGCCAGTCTCAAATCAAAGAAATTGTCGGTTCTTCAGAGGAGACAACCACAGGCGTTGTCCGCCTTAAGGCGATGGAGAAAGACAACGCTTTAAAAATCCCAGTTGTTGCAGTAAACGATTCTGACACAAAGCACATGTTTGACAATCGTTACGGCACTGGGCAATCTACTGTCGATGGGTTGTTGCGTGCAACGAACGTTCTGCTTGCTGGCAAAAAATTTGCAGTAGTAGGTTATGGTTTTTGTGGGAAAGGTCTGGCTAGCAGGGCAAGAGGAATGGGAGCGAATGTAATAATCTGCGAAAAAAATCCCGTGAAAGTTTTGGAGGCCGTGATGGAAGGGTTCTCAGCGATGCCGATTAACGATGCCGTAAAAGTTTCTGATATTGTAATTACGGCCACTGGAAACAAAAATGTAATTGACAAACATCATTTCGAAATCATGAAGGATGGTTGTATTGTGGCTAACACAGGCCATTTCAATGTGGAAATAAATATTCCTGCGCTGGAGAAAATGGCGAAATCAAAAAGAAAAGTCAGAGAGTTTGTTGAGGAGTATGCCCTCG
>CAYJUY010000002.1:0-14875 GCA_964373485.1 uncultured archaeon | reverse complement strand
AAAAATTTATTTGCTTGCAGAAGGCAGATTGCTGAATTTGGCTGCTGCTGAAGGTCACGCGGCTGCTGTGATGGACATGTCCTTTGCAAATCAGGCGCTTGCCGCGGAATGGTTGTTGTCGAACAAAGGCAAGCTCAAGAATTCGGTCTACAGATTGCCGCAAGAGATAGATCAAGAAATAGCAAGACTAAAACTTGAGGCAATGGGGGTAGGCATTGAAAAGATTACTGAAGAGCAAGAGAAGTATCTTTCAAGTTGGAGAGAAGGTACTTAACGAATCATTTTTTGTAAAATTTTTCAAGCGTATCTATTTGTTTTTGGAGCCTTTCAATTTGTAATCGTATTTCTTCCTTTTCCTCGCCGTCTTTCGTAATATTTACTCTGCTTGCAAGTTCCACTCGCCTCGCCTTTAGCTTTTCAATCTCGGAAGACACATCATCAATTTTCATTTCAAACACCGCGCTGCGCTGCTCTTCTGGTGTGCTCCAGAAAAAGTTCGTACACAGGTAAAACCATTTTCGATTTGAACGTAGGTTCCAGCAAAAGAATGTCTTGAAAACTTTGCGCTTGTAGAACTTTTTTCATCAGGCTTCTTCCCTCCTTAACTAGAGCTTCGATTGATCTTATGTTGAGATTCGCATACCTTGCAGTCACGAGCGAAAGTATTTTGTCGATGTTGCTGACTATCACTGCCTTGTGACCTTCTACGTACTTTTTCTCGTAAGAACTGGAACCCAATTCTTTTTTCATCGGCCAAATTGCGTTTTCTATCTCGCTCTCACGTGAGCGCAGCAAGGAATGGTCGCAAAAATTTTGTACATACCTCTTCGTGTCAAAAAGCTCGTGCGTCGCAAGACACAGGCTCACTGGCATCATGTCGCTCATCGTCAGATGCATAGGAATCTAAGTTAATCTTGTTCTTGAAAATATATCTAATTGTCGCCGCCAAGAGTGGCTTTTAAATCTTGTAATTGAAGTCTTTTTATTTGCTTGCGGAGAAATCAATTAATTCAAGGTGTTTGAGATGGCCGCGAAAATCAGGAGCCCAATAATTGTCGTTGTAGGTCATTCAGATCACGGAAAAACGACTTTTTTGGATAAAGTTAGAGGCACGACTGTAACAAGCCTTGAATCTGGCCAATTAACGCAACATGTGGGAGCAAGCTTCATACCGCTCGATGTAATTCAAAAAATCTCCGGCAAGCTCCTCGAGAAGTTCAAGATTAAGCTGGACATCCCTGGCCTGCTGTTCATCGACACGCCCGGCCACAAGGCGTTCCTCGGAATGAGGAAGCGCGGCGGCTCGATTTCGGATTTGGCGATATTGGTCGTCGACATCACTGAGGGCTTCCAGGAGCAGACCGACGAGAGCCTGAACGTTCTGAAGGAATTCAAGACGCCTTTTGTTGTGGCCGCCACGAAGCTCGACAAGTTTCGCGGATGGTATCCAAACCCGGAAATTACTTTTCTCGAGAGTTTTGCAAAACAAAGAGATGACGTTAAAGCTGATCTAGAAAACGCAGTGTACAAAATAGTTTCCCAACTTTCTGAGAGAGGATTTGATTCAGAAAGATTTGATAGAATCAACAATTTCGCAAAACAGATTGCAGTAGTTCCGGTTTCGAGTGTAACTGGTGAAGGCATTCCAGATTTGTTAATGATGTTGTCAGGTCTCGCGCAACAATTTCTCAAAGACAAACTAGAAATTTCTAAAAAAGCAAAGGGATCAGTTCTGGAAGTCAAAGAAGTTCGCGGGCTAGGCTTGACGATAGATGTCATACTATACGATGGCATTGTGCGAAAAGGCGACTATATAATAATCGGAGGAAAGGAACCGATAGTCACAAAAATAAAAGCGCTACTTGAGCCGAGAAGATTACAAGAGCTTAGGACAGAGAAACAGTTCGAAACGGTCGACAAAATATCAGCCGCGGCCGGAATAAAAATTTCAGCTCTGGGGTTGGAGGGAGTTGTAGCCGGTTCTCCTATAATTTTTGTTCAGGACGAGTCTAAAATTGAATCTGCTAAAAAAGAAGTTCAACACGAAGTTGAGGAAGTGCAGTTTTCGAAAAATGTTGACGGGGTAATTCTGAAGGCTGATACTCTTGGAAGTCTTGAAGCAATGATAAAAATTTTAAACGAAGAAAATATTCCAATAAAGAAAGCCGAAGTAGGAACAGTCAACAAGCAAGATATTTTGGAGTCGCAAAATGTGAAAAAAAAATTCAGGAAAGCTGTGCTCGTGTTTAATGTTGCTGTCCCGAGCGAGATAGAAACATTTGCAAAAGACCTCGGCATAAAAATTTTCAGCAACGAAATAATCTACAGGCTTGTTGAAGGGTACAAGGAATGGGTTGCAGCCGAGGACGCGCGCGAGTTAAAAGAAAAAGAATTGCAAGTCACGCGTCCTTGCGAAATTAAAATTTTGAAGGGCACGGTTTTCAGGCAATCAAAACCAGCAGTTTTCGGCGTAGAAGTTTTGCGCGGAATACTTAAGCCAGGAGTTTTGATGGCCCGTGACGGAAAGAAAATAGATCGCGTGAAAGGAATCGAGAAGGAAGGAAAACCAATTCCAGAGGCGAGAAAGGGAGACAAAGTCGCTGTGAGCATGGAGAATGTAACTGTTGGAAGACAGGTGAATGAAGGAGATATTTTGAGAGTTGTAATTCTAGAAGAAGACAGAAAAATTTTACAAGAAATTTTTGACAAATTAAGTGAAGATGAGAAAGAACTCTTAAGGAGTTAATTCACTCGTTGACCCTTGGTACTTCTAGAGCATCCACAGCACCAATCTCGCCTGCACTTTCTGAAGCAACAGTTTCCGCATCTGTGGCAGTTGACGATGCGCCACTTTCGTCTATCGTTGTTATTGCAGTCACTTCAGCGGTTTCAGTTGGTGTAGTTACTTCTGGAGTTGTTGTGGTAATGGGGGCTTCTCCGCTGTAGAAGAAAAAGTACCATATCGCTCCCAAAATCAAAACTATTGCAACTATTCCTATGAATGCCTTGCTCATGTTTTATCCTCCTCCACTTCCACTCGTGCCTGAACTACTTGAGCCTGACGAGCCACCGCTCGACTCTGACTCAGAACTTTTGCTAGAGCCCGAAGATTCACTCGAGCCTTTGCCCGAGCCAGAAGTTCCGCTCAAACTTGATTCAGAAGTTTCTGCAGATGCTTCGGTTGTAGTTTTCTTTCTCTCTTTTATCTTGTCTTCTATTTCTTTCAACTTTTTCTGAATTCTTTTGTCTTCATCTTTAATTTTTTCACGAAGTTCCTTAGCCTTTTCCTTCGTCCTGTCCGCTATTTCTTTGGTCACCTTTTTTTCCAAATCAACTCTAGCCTTCTCAACAAATCCTCTTAGGTCCTTCACTTCTATTTTGAAATCTTTTGCGCCATCCTTGAAGTTTACGAAAGCGCCCTTCAGATCATCAAAACTAAATGATGTCAAGTTATTCAAGTTGCTAAGAGCATTGTTAATTTTTTCCTTTGCTTGCGCAGCTTTGTCTATTTGTTCCTGCAATTTGGATTGAAACTTATTGCACCTCTCAACAACTTTTTCTGCGCCAGCTTCTTCAGCCCTCGCCGTTATGTTGTCGCATCTCGTAATCAGCTCTTGCGCTCTTTCGATGAAAGCGTCCAATCTTTCGATTGCATTTTCGTATCTGGTCTGGAATTTCTGTGTATTGACTATCAGAGCTTTTGCATGCTCCTTTTCAGTCTCATTCGTTACCGGATCAAAAACTGATATCCCGCCCTTCAACGGAATCACAGCCCTTTCTATAGCATTCTCGATTCCAAGCGACTGCAATCCTTCCAAAGTTGGTATTTGACAATTGAAAGAAACGCTCGAAGTTCCATTTGTGTTTTGTTTTCCAGAATCGCAAATTATTATTCTCTCGCCACCATCATTCTTCCCAGGACCGATGAGAGCAATCCTGTAGTCAAAATTTCCAGAAGTCCCATTGTCGTCAGTTACAGTTCCAGATATTACAAGCGTGCTGTTTGGCGAAACAATTCTTTTGTCCAAGCTGACATCTACTTGCACTGCGAAGGCTGCAACACTTGTAAGTGCCAGAGTCATCAAGAATCCGAAAAGGAAAGTTTGCACCTTTTTCATACAATTTAATTCGAGTGCAAGATTATATATTTGTTTTTCCCACAATACCGACGAATGTCCCGTCGAGAAGATATGCTTTTGACTTGCTGATGTCCAAAGCTCCATTCGCGAAAGGTCCAATATAATCTCTTTTCTCCATCTTGTTCACTGGAGCGGAGCCGAGCAACTTGTTGAAGGCAGGAATTATCACGAGTTCCATTTTTCCGGTTTTTTTAATTTTATAATGTTTTTTAATCTCTTCTTTGTCAAGTTCGCACTTTAGCCAGACTTGTTCTACTGTTCTGTATCCTAGTTTGTCGCTGAACTCTATGCCCGGCTGCAAATGTCCCATGAAAAGGTAGTCGCATCTTGTCAGATTCTTCGCGGGCCACGCATGCCCGTGAAAGAAACCATATTTCCCAATTTTCATTCCGCGGCTTCCATATATTTTCACCTCTTTCGGCAAGAGACCTTTCAATCCAGTGTCGTGATTTCCCTTAACCAAAATTACTTTCACTTCTCGAATGAGTGGTTCAAAAAATTTCAACAACTCCCTTTCTTCACGCAAAGATATTCCGGGAACTTTGTGTTTCAAATCTCCAACGATTACCAACTTTTTCGCCTTCGTTATTTTTATCAGACGCAAAAGAGTTTTAAGAAATTTTTCAGCCTGCGCATGGATGACTATTCCTTTTTGATACAATTCATGCTCCAAACCAATCTGCAAATCAGCAACTACTAAAATCTTTTTGTCTGTGACAAATGCCGCCGGATACCCCGTAATAAATTTTATTGCCATATAATTAGCTAAAACTAAATAAGCTTAATAATTATACAATATTTCGTGACAGACTTCTCTGCGCTCTCCGAAAAAATTTTTAAGTGCGACGAGGACATTAGAGGAGTAACTTTTGGCAGATTTGATGGAGAGATTCTGCATTTTGAAATGCGTTCTGGTTTGGAGTCGCTAAATCCTCCAGGATCTATAGGCAAGATGGATGTCGAGGTGCTTTTTCCTACCTTGAGTGGATATTTTGAGACTCACAGCCAGTATTTTGGTAAGCTTTTATTCACACTTGTTAGATTTGAGAAACTTTCACTTATTTATCTGAAGTATAAAAATATTTTCCTGATAATTAGTGTGCAGCCTAAAGTTGCTTCATACCCAATTGTGAAGAAGACGCTCAAGGTGCTAGAGGAAAATTTTTAAATTCCTAACCTATCGCGCAGTTTGGTAACTAAACTTCCGTAGCTACTGACTTTTTCTATCGCTTCGTCAGTTTCTTTCATTCCATTGGGTATGGCTGGTAAATAATAGTTGTAACAAGCATCAAATAATTGATGGAATGCACCCCCGTTTTTTCCTTCAATTATGCTTGACACTTCATTGCTTGCTTTAGTGAAAGCCATGTCATTCCTAAATTCTTTGCCTGTTTTTAAAATATTAAGAGAACTTTTGAGCAGGTCTTTATTAGTGAACAGATGCTCAAGCATTCCAAGTCTTAGTTTGTAAGGTCCAGTTTGACATGCAGGGTTATTATATGGATTTACACCCATCTGAAACATCAAGTCACCTTGAACTATAATGCTGAAATTTGAATCTTCCACAAATTCCTTATCAAGTCTAAATGGACCCATTCTTGGATCATCTAAATGAATTGGTTCTTTTATATCTTCGAAAATAAAGTCCTGTATTCCGTTGATTCTTTTATCAATACTGTAATCGTTCCCCTTTCGTAACATTTCAGACCATTCGTTAACCGATCTTCTGTACTGTTTTCCACCATTTGTTGCATTAGGATTTTTCATAGCTATCTCACGATACACAACTGGGTTCCCGCCAAATAGTCTCAACATCAATAGTGTCTTCAATTTTTGGAAATTGTCTTTGTAAGTGCCATCTCTCCAATATGTTAATCCGGCCTCTTTCACCGCAACACCATAGGTCATTGACGACATATGAGTTGCTCCTTGGACGTCCCACATTATCTTATCATGCTCGTCATGGGAAGGAAGTTCTTCGACATAATTTCCTATTTCGCCAAAGATTTCTTTCGCTAGGTCAAAAGATTTGTCAGATGCTTTATACCTCACAAGCGCAGTTGTCTGATTTTTAGGATTCACAGTAGGTCCAAAAAGGCAATGCGCACTTATAGCATCGACATACTTGTCCAAAGATTCAAAGCCCTCGTTGGCAGCAGTCATTACAGAGGAACCAGAAATTGATACGGAATCCTTTTTTGAATATTTACCATAATCCATTATTGCCCTACTCATCTGACTTATAGGGACAAAATAAAGTGTTACATCGCATATCTTAGTAACATCGCTTCCACTTTCAAAAATATGCACATCTCTGAATTTTTGCTCAAGATTTTCTCCCGCAACTTTTCTTGCAACAGGATCGTTATCGTAACAATAGATACCATCACCGTAGTTTCTTTTAGAAAGTTCGGTGATTAATTTTGTTGCCATCCTACCTATTCCGATAAATCCTAACTTGGTCATAATTTAACACTAGCAACACAAGCTTAAATTATTTTTGCTCTTAAGAAGACATTTACTATATCTGCAAAACTTTTGTCACGCCATCTTTCGACTTATCTCTTTCTAATCTGTAAGCATATCCTGTAACTGCGTTCTCAAGTTTCTCGTCGTGAGTTATCAAGAAAGTTTGCTCGATGAAATCCCCTATGTGCTCGCTCAAAGTCGTCGCAAGATCCTCAACAGCTTTTGTGTCCATGTTTGCTGTCGGCTCGTCAAGAACTAGCCATTTTAATTGCGGAGCAAGAACGAGTGCAAATGCAATTCTCAATGTGAGCGCAGCTATGCTCCTTTCACCCCCTGATGCGAATCCCTCTACATTGACCCAATTTCCCGATTTTTCCTGCAACTGCAAAACATAATCCCCCTCTTCTACCGAAAGCTGTAAGCCAGTGAAATCCTGATAGGGGTACAAGTTCGGCCACAGCTCGTTCATTGTATAATTCACCGAAGTCACGAATTCTTTCCTCAGCTGAAGCTGTGTCATTTCCAAAGCCTTCTCAAAAGTTTCAAGATCTTCGATGAGCTTGTCTAATTTTCTAATCTCCTCCCGTTCCTTCACAAAACTGCTGACTTTAAGTTCTATTTCCTTCAGCCTAATCTCCTTTTCGCGTATGATGTCAGCTATGCCGTGAATTTTTCCAACAATAGTTTTTTCTTCGGTGACCAGCTTCTCCCACAAATTTTCTAACTGGGTATTTTCCTTTCCTGTAAGAGAGTCCTCTAGATTTTTAATGCTCGACGCTACCTGTTTCTTCTGCATTAAAAATGTTTCAATCTTGTTTTTCTTTTCATAGTAATCTCGCGATTTCACAGAAAGCACTTCAAGAAATTCTTTCCTGTTCCTGGTCTCAGACAGCTTCTTTTCAAGAGACTCTATTTCTCTTACTGTGGAAGCCAGATCCTTTTCGAAAACTTCTGCCTGCTCCTTCAATACCGCGTATATGTTTTTTGTGTTGTTCAACTCTGTCTGCACTTTATCCAAATCCTTAACAGCCTCCAACATTTGCTCAAGTTTTTCTGCGGCTTCTTCAAGATCCTCCAATTGGTTTTGTGTTATGTCCTTGTTCTTCGCGGCCTTAACGAATTTCTCTTTCAAGTTTTCTATTTCAAATTTCTTTTTCTTGATAAGCATTATCTTCTTTTCCCTTGTGATTTTCGAATCGCACACTGGGCATTTGCTTTCCACCTTGTTTATTTCCTCTATCGTTTCCTTCAGCTCTTTCACTTTCATTTTAATAACTTCCATCTCAGCATCAAATTTCTCAACAAGTTTTTTCTTAGCTTCAATTTCTTCCTCAATTTTTTCTGGTCTCAGTTTTTTGTCTTTGATTAATTTCTTGGCTTTCATCTTCTCCTCAAAATCTGCTTCCAGTTTTTCTATCTTCTCGCGTTTCATTATTTCTACTTCTGTCCTCGCCTTAGTGGCTTGATTCTGGAGTTTCGCATACTTTCTTTGCCCTTCTCTGAAAGCGGTCTCCAAATCTGACAGAAGTCTGGACATCTCGCGCAAATCTTTTTCAACCGCTTCTTTGTCTCGATTCCGCAAATCTTTTTCTAAAACTTGCAGCGAGGTGTAGTAGTCTTCTATCAAGCTTGTTACAGCCTTCTCATCGCGCCTTAACGATTCAAGAATGGTTTTGGTTTTTCTAGTTTCTCCGATGTCTTTCTCCACTTCTATTCTTTGAGTTGAGATTTCCTTTAATTTTGAATCCAGCTGCAACATTTCTTTCTTCATCACATCTATAGAATTTTTCAAATCCTCAATTGTCTTCTCAGCCTCGGGCAAGTCGGAGCTTTCTAAAAAACTCTGTTTGGCGGATTTTCTTTCGAGAATTTTGTTGATTAACGAGACTGTATTGGTCCTAGCTTTCTCGAACTTGTCAATTCCTAGAAGTTCGTCGATTTTCTTCATCCTCTGACCCCTTGGTATTGTGAGGAAATAATCAAGCGAGTTTTGTTCGGAGTAAATTGCTTTGCTGAACAAGTCGTAGTCCACTCTCAAAATTTTCTCAACAAGTTCGTTCACGCGTGAGGTGTTAGGTGACTCAATTATCCTACCATTCTCTCTTATTTCAGAATAGGTTGTGCCTTTTCCTTTCTCAATTATACGCTTGACCGAATAAGTTTTCCCGTCTTCTGCGAAGTACACTTCAATTTCCGACCTGTCTTTTTCAATAGGTTTCTTCATAACCAAGTCTTCCAATTTCAATTTCCTGCTCTGAAGGTTCGGAAAAGTGCCGAACAAGCAAAAGCATATCGCATCAAGCACACTTGACTTGCCGCTGCCAAGTATTCCGAGAAGCGCATTTGTTCCTGTGGAGAAATTAAACTCCGAGTCAGCATGCGACCTCCACTTTTTCAAATTCACTTTTGTAATCATCTTGCACCACTCGCCAACTGGTAAAGAGTCTTGTGATCTCCAGTCAAAACTGCCATTGCCTTTTCAACTGCATTTTCGCTAAGCATGGCAAAAATATCTTCGTAATTGAAGTTAGGCTTAAACCCTGAGCCTTCAAGATTTTTCCGCAAAAGATTTAACCCAATTTCCTCAACTGAAAGTTTCTGCTCGCGGAGGTTCTTCATGAACTCTAGCTTCTCCGCCATTTCTGTGGACTCGAGCTGCTTCACAAATGTAAGAATCATCTTGTCAGAATATTTTCTTTGCAACATTGAAATATCTTGGTCGATGGCCTTCGTGTCCTTTCCAAAAATTTTGAATTTCACTACAGGAACCTTCTTGAAATTGCTTCCAACTATCTCTTTGAGTATGTTTTCTATTTCATAGCGCATAATCTCCAATTTGTCTGCAGAAATTTCGTAATAGAAAAATCTCCTGTTGCCTTCTAGAGGAAAGAATTCAATTTGCAGGCTGTCTGATTCACCAAAAATTATTTTATGAAAGCCTTTGTTGGACCCCGCTTCGTTCTTGCTGAACTGCGTCGTTACGGTGCTACCCAAAATCATGAAAGGAGTTTCTCCAGCTTTGTCTATTATTTTCGTGTGAATGTGCCCATCCAGAATTAAATCGAATTCCCTCGGCAAATCCCCCAGTCCCATGCTGGGCGGCTCGAGAGGGGAGTAGACATACGGATCAACATTCTGATGTATAACTAGAACATTGAAGCAGTCTGGAATTGGTTTTGGATTCCACTCTTGTAGATTTATTTTTGCAAATCTTTCCGGCACGGACGACATGCCGTGTATTGCAACTTTGACGTTATCTTTTTCAAAAAGAATATTTTCCTTGTGCAGATGAAGCAGCATGCCAGCAGAATCGAGCGCCTGAACAGCATTTGTTTCATTTCTCATTCTCCTGTCATGATTCCCGTGCAGGCAAATGACAGGTATAGATTCAAGAGTCCTCCTATGGATGCCGTTTAGATTTTTTGTCGTGCTCACAAGTTTCACCCCAGATTTTCCAAGAAGAGGTTTTGTCAGAGCGGAAATCGCTCTAGCCCACACAGTTGTCCTTGGCGAGCGCGAGTCAAACAAATCTCCAGCTATTAAAATCAGATCGCAGTCTAATGACTTGTCAATAGCTTCCTCCAAGTTGTCGAAAGAATCGTTCTCCAAATCTGTATTGTATCCGAATCCCAGATGGCAGTCTGCAAGGACAGAAATCTTCACAATACTTTTATGAAGCTGAATTTATTTAAGCTATTAAATAATCCTTCACAAAATTTATATGTGGTCGAATGGTTGAAGAGAAGGGAATAACAGTAAGGAAGTCGCAAAATTTTTCGGAGTGGTACACGCAAGTTGTCGAGAAGGCGGATTTGGCCGACACGAGATATAATGTGCAGGGTTTCATTGTTCACAAAACCTGGTCCATGAAAATCATTCGCGAAATATACAAACTTTTTGAGAATGAGCTCGAGAAGACTGGTCACGAGCCTGTTCTGTTTCCACTTGTAATTCCCGAAGAAAATTTGAAAAAAGAGGGCGAACATTTCGGTTTGGTGCCAGATGTTTTCTGGGTGACTGAGAAGGGGATCGGCGAAAGACTTGAAAAAAAATTGGCATTGAGGCCTACAAGCGAAACAGGCTTCTATAAGATGTATGCATTGTGGATTAGGAGTTATCGCGATCTGCCATTGAAAAAATATCAATCCGTTTCTGTTTACAGGAACGAGCCTGTCACACGGCCATTCTTGCGGGGCCGCGAATTCTTGTGGATAGAAGCTCACGATGCTTTCGAAACTCATGAAGAGGCGGTCAGGCAGATTGACGAAGACATGGAGAACATGAAGAAAGTTATTTGGGAAAATCTCGGAGTTCCAATTTCATTTTTCAAAAGGCCACATTGGGACAGATTTCTCGGCGCAGAGGAAACTTATGCGACAGACGTTCTAATTCCTGATGGTAAAGTTATTCAAGTTGGCAGCACACATGATCTCGGCCAAAAATTTTCAATACCTTTCGAAATAAAATTTGTCGACAAGAAGGAGCAAGAGAAGTTTGTCTGGCAGACGACTTACGGCCCAGGTATTTGGAGAATATTTGCATCAATAATTGCAGTGCACGGTGATGACAAGGGACTTGTTCTGCCATTCAATATAGCGCCGATACAAATCGTTATAATTCCAATTTTCTACTCGGATAAGGACAAGAAAGAAGTTATGAAGAAGTGCAACAAGCTGAAATCATCGCTTGGAAAAATTTATAGAGTAGAAATAGACGAAAGTGAGAAAACTCCTGGCGAGAAATTCAACCACTGGGAACTTTTCGGAGTGCCTGCAAGGATTGAGGTCGGTGCAAAAGAGACAAAAGGGAACTTTGTAACGCTCTATAGAAGAGACAGCATTACAAAGGAAAACGTATCCGACAAACAAATTAGCAAAAGAATCGAAAAACTTTCTGAAGAAGTTTTGGAAAATCTAAAAATCAAGGCACGAACATTTCTGGAGTCTAACACGAAATCACCGAAAAACAGACATGACTTCTTGAGAGATGTGAGCAAGGGTGGAATAACAAGAGCGGTCTTTTGCGGCCGCGAAGAGTGTGCAAAAGAAATTCAGAATGAAACAAAGGGCGCCAAGGTACGTGGCACATTATTTGGAAAAAATGAGAAGGCCCTCGGCAAATGTATTTACTGCAACCACTCGGCGAAAGAAATAGTTTACATTGCAAAGCAATACTAAAATTTCAGTCGAAAAAACAATTTTATATTCATGAAAGCAATCGTTATTGTTCAAGCAACTAAAAGTATTTAAAGCGCTTGTAACAAATATTTTCAGTTCTTCTCGGTGAACAATTCATGGAAATAAGTGATATCAGGAATAGCGAAGACATAAAGAGGACTGGCACAACGACGGTCGGTTTGGTTTGCAAGGATGGCGTAGTTGTAGCGGCAGACAAAAAAGCTACTATGGGCTACCTCATTGCAAACAAGGAGTCTGACAAAATAATGCCGCTTGACGATCATGTTGCGATGACAGTTGCAGGAGTTTGGGGAGACGCGCAGGCACTCGGCAGATATTTGCGTGCGGAGTTTAAGCTTTTCCAGTTGCAGAACAACAGAAAAATTAGCGTGAAGGGGGCCGCGTCGCTCGTGTCGAACATTTTACAAAACAGCAAGTTCTATCCTTATTTCGTCCAGCTGATAATAGCTGGATACGACGACAGCGGTCCAGGAATTTTCACACTCGATGCAATCGGGAGCTCTGAGCAGGAAAAGAGGTTCTTCTCCACAGGATCGGGTTCGCCTATGGCGCTCGGCGTGCTCGAGGACGGGTACAGGGACGGCATTTCGATAGAGGAAGGCGCGAAACTCGCACATCGCGCAATCAAGGCCGCAATTGAGAGGGACATTGGTTCAGGCGGCAATGCGATTGACATTGGTGTGATAACAAAGGACGGAATCAAAATAACAAGGCACGATATCAAAAAATAATTTTTTACTTTTCTGAATTGAAAAGGTTGAAGCATAATGGAAATTCTGGAAAAAGTCAAATCTCTACTCCCAGTAGATGTGATTACACGCGTGGAGCTTGAGGGTTCCGAAGTAATTGCTTACACCAAGGACCGCGAATTTTTTCGCACGCACGAGGAAACAGTTCGCCAAGTTGTTTCACAAGTTAAGAAAAGAATCGAGCTGCGTCCCGAGAAAAATCTTAACTTGGACCAAGAAGCGGCAAAAGAGATTATAACGAAGCTTGTTCCGCCTGAGGCAAAAATTAACAACATATATTTTGAGCCGGAGAGGAGCCTGGTAATCATAGCTGCAGAGAAACCCGGTTTAGTAATCGGAAGAGGAGGAGAAATGTTCAGGCAGATTCGGGCTGAGACTTTCTGGGTGCCGCGGATAGAAAGAGTACCGCCTGTGAAGTCCGACATCGTTGCAGGAATCAGGAAATATATTCACGAGGAAGTTGATTTCAGGAAAAAATTCTTGAACAAGGTTGGCGAAAATATTTTCAAGCCGCGCGAGACTGGCCGTGACTGGATAAGAATAATCGGGCTTGGTGGCTGGAGGGAAGTGGGGAGAAGTTGTACTTTTGTAGAGACGCCGAAATCAAAAGTCATGATTGACTGCGGAGTGAAGGCGGGGGCAACAGGTTCCGAAGTTTATCCGATTATGAACATGCCCGAGTTCAGTTACAATGATTTGGATGCGATAATAATTTCTCACTCTCACATGGACCACGTCGGCTTCGCGCCGGCTCTTTACGAATATGGTTTCGACGGTCCGATGTACATGACAACTCCGAGTCTCGACCTTGCAACGCTTCTTTGGTTCGATTACATTGATGTGATGCAGAAGGGAACTACGAAGCCGCTCTTCACAGCGAGAGGCGTGAAGGAGGCTGTCAAGCACACAATAGTTTTAGATTACGGCGAAGTTTCAGATGTGGCACCTGACATACGTTTGACTTTTCAGCCGTCTGGCCACATACTTGGGAGCGGATTCCCGCATCTGCACATCGGAGAAGGGATGCACAATATTGTTTATGCGCTCGATCAAAAATTTTCGAGAACAACACTGCTCGATCCTGCATACACAGATTTCCCTCGTGCCGAAACTTTAATGATAGAATCAACTTACGGCGGCGCTAACAATATTTTTCCACCAAGACAGGAAACAGAAAATCTTTTCATGGATGTTGTCAACAAAACAATGGAAAGGGGCGGAATTGTTCTGATTCCTTCTTTTGCAGTAGAACGCGCACAAGAAGCTATGGCAATTCTTGTGGAGTACGGTTTTCAATACCCAATATATCTTGATGGAATGATTTGGGATGCGAACGGGATATTCAGCGCGTACCCTGAATACATGTCAAGAAACATGCAGAAAAAAATTTACAGCGGAGAGGATCCGTTCGTTAATCCGCTGCTAAAAAGAATCGGCTCGCATGCAGACAGGGAAAAGGTTTGGACGGACAGACCTTCAGTAATAATCTCGACGAGCGGTATGCTGACAGGCGGACCCGTGCTCGAGCATTTGAAAAATCTTGGAGAAGATTCGAGAAGCACGCTAATGTTCATCGGCTACCAGTCTGAAGGTTCGCTGGGAAGGAGAATACAAAACGGTTGGAAGGAAATTCCAGTCAGCATCGGAAATGGAAAGACTGCTGTGATGGAGCTGAAGATGGAAGTTCAGGCGATTGAAGGCCTGTCAGGTCACAGCGACAGGAATCAGCTTCTCGGTTTTCTGAATCGATTGGAATGCAGACCCGAGCGCGTGATATGCGTGCACGGCGAGGCTTCGCGCGCGGCGGAGTTCGCAAGAACAGTCAGCAGAATTTTCAGGGTGGACTCTTTTGCGCCGAGGAATCTGGATGCGATAAGATTAAGATAAATTCAAATTTTTCGAGAGAGTATCAAAAGCATCACTAGAGAAACTAAGCCAATTGCAATTGCAAGTTGCAAACTAATAATTTCTTTCAGAAAAGTAACTGCAAGCAAAGAGGAAATCACACCAATGCTGTTAATCAAATGAAATGTGCCAGCAACAGTTTCTTCATCTCCTTTGGCCACATCTTTCATCAAGTTCAGAGATATTGGAAAACCGGTCGCGATGAAGATTGAAATTAAAACAACAGCAAGCATCGATATGAAGAGATTGATTTGTGCAAGGAACACGGCAAGGCCGATCACGCCAAGAAAAAGTGTGACCAAGAGTAATTGCTGCTTTTTCATCCTTTTCGTAAGAGCACCGAGCGGGTAAGACGAGAAAAAGAAAACAAGATAGAATAATGTACCGGCCAACCCTACATATGTCAGGCCGAAGG
>CAYJUY010000001.1:16153-18593 GCA_964373485.1 uncultured archaeon | reverse complement strand
AATATTTCAATTTAGCTGATCATATAATAAAACAACAAAAAGTTCACTCAGAAGATAAGAGAACACAGCTCACGAGTTCTGTCTCATCCCCTGCACAAAACCCAAAAACTAAATGTTTATATTGCAGCTTCACGATACTATAATTTAGATTTCCAATGAATTGGCAAGAGGTTGTATTGGGAATTGTTCTTTTCCTTATTTTCTGGGCGTTCCAGGCTGGATATCTCGACGTGCTTGGCACTGCGGGCTGGTTTGTTGGCGCAATAATTTTCGTCGGAATCTTGTGGGCGATTGGAAGAAGCAAGATGCAAAAGCCGCAGCAAGATGTAAAGGCAACTTGGAACTTCGCAGTTGTGTTGGCGCTTGTAGTCACATTTCTGATTTCGATTGTGGGCTCTTGGGCAACAGATCTTGTGCCAGCTGGACTTAGCTCTGCTCAAGTCGGCTCAATGACGATGGGATTCTGGCTGATTGTTTTCGGCGGTGCAATGTTCGTGACTGGTTGGGTGACAAAGATGGGTGTGGCGAGTGTGATTGGCATACTTTGGTTGTTCTCCTCGTTGTATTTCACGCTGACTGGCGCTGGAACATACGTCCAATTTGGAATGGTGACAGCACTTCCGTTCATAATCGGCGGCATACTGACGAAGAAGTAAACTCCGCGTATTTATTTTTGAAAAATCTTTAGAGAATAGAGGAGTTACGAATGTATTCTGCTGTTAAAGGAATTTTTGATGACTACAAAGCTGAAAAGAAAAAACAAATACGCGATTTCTGCAGAGGTCTTGTAGAAAATGTAATTGAACCTAGGGCTGTTAAGGCTGGCTACAAAAAACTGAACATGGCTGACAGGATTCAGGAGAAGACTGGCAGATTCTATGTGCCTCCATTAATCGATTTCGAATCTTATTTTCTTTCCAAAAATTACGGGCAAAGCCAAGAAAATCTGTTCATGATGTTCAGATACAAAAATGTTATAGATGTGTTGAATGAACAGTTGAAGGAGAGTTATGCGGTACTAAATTTTGTTGTTGGGCCAGATTTCGATGTGTCTGCAGTCGACAAAGTTAGTGCTCTGATTTTTGACCCAAACCACAAAGTTTTCTACAGAGATTATTTTAAATTTAAAGCAGAATTTGAACAGCACAAAAAATCTTGGAACAAAGGGGAAGAATTTGTTCAAAAAGCGATCGACGAACTTGAGAAGGTCAAGTTTTGATGGCGATACAAACTAATTGTGAAATTTGCGGTCTTGCGACACTCGGCGCATACAGATGCAAAGTCTGCAAGAAGAAAGCTTGCCCAAGATGTCTTGTTGTTGAAAAGCTCAGTTGCAAAAATTGCACGAATAAATAAATTATTTTCTTTTGAAAATACCAGCGCCTAAAATAATATCCCCTTTAGGTTCAGGAACTATATGCAAACCAAATTTCCTCTCGGTATCAAAGTTTTCTTCAAGTTTCTCAGAAATCCGTTCTATATCGTCTGCAAAATCAATAATAATAACTTTACCGCTTCGTTTCACAATGTTCGACAGACCATTTATGAAATGATCTAAGTTACTATAGCCACGTTTGTAAATTTCCTTATTCCAGATATCTGAGCCAGAATCAACAAATGGCAAGAAATTATACATATAAACAATGTCAGCAAAAGGAACTTTAATTTTCCTTAACATTTTTTAAGATGAAGGATTAATTACATCCGTAAAAAGTTCTCCACCCTTTACTCTGAACGATTCTACGTAAGACGACAATCTAGTTCCGAAGTTTTTGAATTTTTTCTCTCTGTCACCAGACCAGATTACAGGATCGACTAAAAATATTTTTCTTTTGTCTTTAACTTTATCGTAGATCAGTGATGCTATTAACGAATTATGGCCGCAACCTATTTCGTAATTCACTTGACCTTCTCTCGAATGTTCGCTGATTACAAATTCTAAATCTTCCCGAGTCGAATTCCTACCCCATATAGAATTTTCAAACCTCTCTGCAAGAAAGAGCTTCGCCTGACCTTCGTCATTTGTCATCCCCTGAGAAATTAATTCGTAAGCAAACTTGTCCACATGCTTGTCTAAGTCTCTTACCAATTTGTAAACGCCACTCTTGACATTCTTTTTTTCTGATACTATTTTTCTTCCTTCAATTTCTAGAAGAACTAAATTGCGTGCATATGAAACTAGATTAGGATTGTAGTTCTTCAACAAACTTTCGTAATCTAATTTGGACATCTCTAAAACTTCATCAAGCTGTTGACTAAAGCATTAGTTGCTTCTTTTGTGTCTTCAACTGTCGGCTGCATTATTTGTTTTATTTTTTCAAGAACTCTTTTGTCGGCCTCGATTTCGTCCGGCCTGAAGCGGTGCGCCAATTGCGGCGTTATCTTTTCTATTTTTGCATTAAGCTCGTTGATTTCTTTTTTTAGCTCGATTATCGCGGAC
>CAYJUY010000001.1:15413-16143 GCA_964373485.1 uncultured archaeon | reverse complement strand
GCTCTTTATATCTTCCGCCTTGAAGTATGCTTCCCTGTGTTTGTAAGCAGCATCTAAAATGGATTTGAGAATGTTTGTCGCTTCTGCTGAAAGGAAGTGCGTCCAGTCAGTCTTCACGCGTGTTTGAGTGGCCTGCTGCCACTCGCTTGCCGCATTCTTTTCGCCGATTCCGAAAATCGCCATACGCATCTAATTCAGCTATGTACCGCAGATTTAAATGCTTGTCGGGGGAAATTGCTATATGAAAATCGGGGACTTCGTTTCTGTCGACTACGTAGGGAAAATAAAGGAATCTGGAGAAATTTTTGACCTGACGATTGAGGACGTGGCGAAGAAGGAAAATATTTACAACCCGCGCGTCGTCTACAGTCCTGTCAATGTTGTCGTTGGGGGAAATTTTGTCATAAAGGGGCTTGATGAAGCGCTCGAAGAAATGTCGGTCGGCGAAAAAAGAATTGTGATTGTCGAGCCTGAGAAGGGTTTCGGCCAAAGAGACGCGAAACTAATCAGGCCGATTCCGCTTTCAGCATTCAAGAATCAAGATATAAATCCAACTCCCGGCAGTTTTGTGACGGTGAACAGAGTTCAGGGAAAAATTTTGAGCATCGACGGCGGCAGGATACGCGTGGATTTCAACCATCCTCGCGCGGGAAAGAAGCTGGAATACGAAGTCGAGGTCAAGAAGGAGATAACTGACACTGCAGAAAAAGTGAAATCGGTTGCAAACATC
>CAYJUY010000001.1:0-15403 GCA_964373485.1 uncultured archaeon | reverse complement strand
GAAGCTGAACGAAAAGGAAGCGGAAATTAAAGTAGAGGCTGAAGGACTTGCTGGTGAGACAAAAAAACAAATCGCCAATCTCGTGATAAAATGGGTTGCAGGAGTGGAGAAGGTGAAATTCGTGGACGAGTACGGCAAGTAAGCCTTTTATGTTTGCTCCGCGAAATTAATTGTAGAATTCTATGGGAATCAAGCAGCTTTCGGAGAAAGAATCGGTTTCCAGATCCGTGAAAGAAGACGAGGAGCTCAAGGAAATTCTCGAATCGAAGAAGACGCAAATAAAAGTTGTCGGATGCGGGGGCGCCGGGAACAATACAGTCACGCGTTTGAATCAAGTCGGCATAGTTGGCGCTGAGACCATAGTGATGAACACCGACGCGCAGGATCTTTTGTACAGCGATGCCGATAAAAAAGTCCTCTTGGGAAAGGAGCTGACTGGCGGGCTTGGTGCCGGGTCTGATCCAATCGTTGGAATGGAAGCCGCAAAGGAGAGCAAGGAGGAAATCAAGCGGGCACTTCAAGGAGCGGACTTAGTTTTTTTGACTTGCGGACTCGGCGGCGGAACTGGCACAGGCTCTATTCCAGTGGTTGCGGCTGAAGCCAAGAAACTTGGAGCGCTCACCGTAGCGGTCGTCACTCTTCCGTTCAACATGGAAGGAAAAACCAGAATGAAAAATGCGAGGATGGGATTTGAGAATCTTCAGTCGGTCGTCGACAGCCTGATCGTGATTCCCAACGAGAGGCTGCTCGAAGTTGTTCCCGATGTTTCTATTCAAACCGCGTTCAAAGTCGCTGACGAAATTCTTGTCAATGCAGTGAAAGGTATCACCGAGCTCGTCACAAAACCCGGCTTGGTGAATCTCGACTTCGCAGACGTACGCGCGGTGATGTCCAACTCTGGACTTGCGATGATAGGCATGGGGGAGAGCGACACGGATAATCGCGCCTTCGAAGCTGTCGAAAAGGCGCTCAACAATCCGCTCATCTCGCTCGACATAGACAATGCCAGCGGCGCGTTGGTCAATGTCATTGGGGGCTCCGATGTGACGATTCGCGAGGCGCAACAGATTATGGAAGTTGTTCACAAGAGGCTTGATGCTGATGCAAAAATAATTTGGGGCTCCACGATTGACAAGTCGTTGGGCGACACGATCCGCGCAATGCTGGTAATAACCGGAGTGAAGCACGCGAAAGTTTTTGCGGACGACGCGCGCATTTCAAAATCCGAGAAGCGCGACATGGAAAAGCTGCTCGGCGTGGAGTTCATGGAATAAAGATTTAAATTCCAGCCGCGAACTTCTTTTCGATTGTAATGGGTTTCAATATAAACATAAGGGAGAGACTTGCCAGCTACAGGCGCGTGCTTCAAGTTGCGAGGAAGCCATCGTCTGACGAGTTTGTAAAAGTCGCGAAGATTTGCGCGATGGGAATGATTGTGGTGGGTCTGGTTGGATTCGTCACGTATGCGCTCTCCATACTTTTCATAGGCTGATCAAAATGCTGTTCACGATAAAGACTGTTGTTGGGAGGGAGAACATAGTGATCGACAATGTTTCGAACAAGGTAAAGAGTCTTGGCCTGACTCAAGTAAAATCTTTCGTCCACCCCGAGGAAATCAAGGGCTATGTTTTTGTGGAAGGAGACATAAAAGAAATTGAAAGAGCGGTTCAAGATATTCCTCATGTTCGCGGCCTCATCAAAAAAACAATCGAGATGAAACAGGTCGAGAGGTATCTCCAGCCGAAGACTGTGGAGATTGATCTGCATGTTGGTGACATTCTCGAAGTTGTTGGCGGGCCGTTCAAGGGGGAGAAGGGGAAAGTTACAAGATACGACAAAGTAAAACGCGAAGTCACTATGGAACTTTTGGAAGCAGCGGTGCCGATACCTGTCACAGTTTCGGTCGAATTTGTAAAAGGTCTCGAGAAGGCTGGCGGGTGATTGTGTGGCTAGGAAGGAGACATTAGATTTGTTAGTAGAGGGAGGGAAGGCTGCGCCCGGAGCGAACTCTGCGCCAAAGTTATCAGCGCTGAAAATGAATGTCGGAGAGATTTTCAAACAAATAAATGAAAAAACCAAGTCATACGCAGGAATGCAGGTTCCTGTAAAAGTTGAAATCAATACAGAAGACAAAACTTTTGAGGTGAAAGTTGGTACTCCTCCTGTATCGAGTTTGGTAAAGAAGGAACTAAAAATCGAACTTGCGAAAATAACCGAAGAGGAAAAGACTGCTGGGAAAAAATCTGTCGGCGACATAAAGATGGATCAAATTGTGAAAATCGCGAAGATGAAACAACCAGCGCTTTTCTGTAAAAGCTTGAAAGCTGCCACAAAGCAGGTGGTCGGCACTTGCGCCAGCATGCCCCTAACTGTCGAGGGCAAGAAAGCAAAAGAAGTTATAAAAGAAATTAATGAAGGAAAATATGACGACCTTTTTGCTTGAAAAAATACATGAGGACAAACGTGGGAAAATTTTTCTAGGGAAAATTGGTAACAAGGAATTTTCAATTATTTATTCTGTCAAAGGGGCGCCGCGTGGCGGGCATTTTCACAACAAAGATCAGTTGCACTTCATTGCACATGGAAAATTTGCTTTCAGAGAAATTGATGCAAAGACTCAAAAAGAAACTAAAAAGATTTTGCGGGTCGGAGATTGCGTTAACATAAAATCAAGAAATCCTCATTTATTCACAGCCTTGCAAGATTCGATACTCGTAGAAGTCAAAGGAGTTGGAACTAAAACAGTAGAATTTCCTAAATGGAGAAAAATTGTGAACGAATTTTTAGAATAGAAAATTTAAAATACTATTCTCTCCTCCAAAATTTTTGCGTCTCCGCCAACATTTCTTATCCAGATTGAAATTTTTGTCAGCTCTTTTAAATTTTCGGAACGCCATACAGAATTTTGAATCTTATCTGCACCGATCTTTTTCAGAAGGCGATTGACTTTTACATTAAGTATGGAATTTCCTTTTGGTATATCGAAAATAAGCAAATAATTCATAAATTCAATTGATGATTGTCCTCTAAATCTTTTCTAATTTCATATCCTAATTCTGTTGGTTTTTCATGACGATTGTCTCTTCCCGTTTTGATAGCAAGGCCTAAGTCATTTAATTTTTGTGTGTAAAGACCAACTTCTCTCGGCGAAATACTCATCTTGCTTGCTAGTTCTCTATATTCAATTCCTTTTTTCTCGTATTCGGCTCTTTTTTGCGGATCTGTCAACATACAAAGAATTTCCAACGCAAGCGGATTTGTCATAAGCTCTTTTATGATAAGGTCTTTTTCTGCTGTAATGTTGTAAGCACGAACATCGTATTTTAAAGAAGATTCTGGCATTTTCTTTTTGGCTTCTCCTTTCTTAATCTTTATATATTTTACTACCAAATAAGTCTTACCCGCTAGACTGCTTCGGCAGGAGGGTTTGAAGGAATGAACGAGAAAATATTGAAGGTTATTCAAGAATTGAAAAAAAATTCCGAGAAAAGAAATTTTTCACAAACTTTTGATTTGATTGTAAATCTGAAAGAACTTGATACGAAAAAGACAGAGAACAGGATCGACGAAAGTTTTCCACTCCCCCATGGAAAAGGTAAAGAGGCTCATGTTGTAATTTTCTCCGACACAGTCAAAACCGAAAAGGCTGAAGTCTTGACGAGCAACGATACGGATGCGCTTGCTAAAAACAAAAGAGCTGCAAAAAAACTTGCAAAGGAGGCTGATTTCCTTTTCGGTGAACCGAAGATAATGCCTCTTGTCGGTAAGACTCTTGGTACACTACTCGGTCCGCGAGGGAAAGTCCCGAAACTTTTGGCTGGAAATGTAGACGATTTGGTGGAAACCCACAAACGTGCAATCAGAATAAGAGTAAAGGATGCACCAGTAATTCTTTGCCCGGTTGGAACAGACAAGATGAAAGACGAGCATGTCGTTGAGAACATTGAGGCCCTTTTGAAATTCCTTGAGAACAGGTTGCCGAGGGGCAAAGCGAACATAGCCGGAATAATGCTCAAGTTGACGATGGGCAAACCTGTAAAGCTGGAGGTTGTGTGAAATGGTGAAAGAAAAAAAAATAAAAGCAGTTGAAGAGCTGGAGAAAAAAATTGAAATGTATGACGTGATTGGGTTGCTTGATATTCACAAACTCCCGTCGAGACAGTACCAAGAAATTCAGAAACAAATACGCGGCGAGGTTGAAATTGTAATGACAAAGAAATCTGTGCTCACTCACGCGATTGAAATTTCTAACAAACCGAATATAAAAGAGTTGGAGAAGTTTTTGCCGACCCAGCCAGTTCTGATTTTCACAAAGCTTGAGCCGTTTAAGTTTTACATGACCGCGACAAAAATGAAGTCCCCGACTTACGCAAAGGAGGGAGACATCTCAGATGATGAAATATTAATAAGCGCTGGGCCGACAGGTCTCATGCCTGGGCCAGTCATCAGCGAGTTCAGCAAAGTCGGAATACTTGCGGGCGTTGAAGAGGGAAAAATCGCGATAAAGAGAGACAAAGTTGTCGCGAAAAGAGGAGATGTCATTTCTAAGGATCTTGCGAACGTTTTGAGAAAACTGAGGATACAGCCGATAAAAGTTGGCCTCAACATAGTAGCCGTATACGACAGAGGCACGATCTATCTGAAAGATGTTCTGTCGCTCGCTGGGCAAGGCTACATAGACCAAACTTTGCTGGCTCATCAGCATGCAATCAATCTCTCGGTCGCGATAGGCTATCCGACAAAGGAGAACATCAAAATGTTGCTCGCGAAAGCGTATCGAGAATCCCAAGCGATAGTGCCGAAGGTTAAGTTGCCTGAGCCCGCCTCTGCTGCGCCACAGCAGGAAGAACAAAAAACTGAAGCGCAGGAAGCAGGAAAACAAGAGGAGACCGAAAAACCTAAAAACGAGGAAGTTAAAGCAGAGAGTGATAAGAATGCTTAAAGAATTTCACATTTACGAATTCCCTGAAGACAAAATAAAAATAATAAAGCTTCTTGGGGAGGGAAACAAAACAGCAAAAATACTGGGAAGGATTTTATTTACTCAAAGAGACGTGGTTAGAGGGCATTTAGACTTTTTAAAATATGCAGGTATTGTTAGGACTAATGGCTTCATAAATACAAAAGGAAAACCCCAAGTTTGGACGTTAACAAAGTATGGTAATGAGCTCATGGGCAAATACAACGGGATATCTATAATGGAGGTAGAATATGATAGAAGTTAACGCTAGCCTTCTTCTACACAGTGCAAAGCAGCCAATTACAGAAGAGAATATTAAAAAAATAATCTCTGCTACAGGTGCAAATGTAGAGGAAACGAAAATCAAGGCCCTCGTTGCTTCTCTCGATGGGGTAAACATCGACGAGGCAATATCTCAGGCTGCGGTCGCAGTTGCATCAGCTCCTGCAGCAAGCGCAGCTCCTGCAAAGAAAGAGGAGTCCGCGGAAGATCAAAGTAAGAAAGCAGAGGAAGCAGCAGCGGGACTCAGCGCATTGTTCGGCTAGGAAAAAGAAGTGGGAACTTGCCAGAGACCCAAGACTGCACATTTTGCAATATAGTCGGCGGGAGGCTTCCTGCCTACAAAGTTTACGAGGATGAAGAGTATCTCGCGTTCTTAGATATCAGGCCGTTGAATCCTGGTCATACTTTGGTAGTGCCGAAACTGCATTACAAATGGACTTACGATGTGACGAGGTATGGGGAATATTTTGAGGTAGTGAAAAAGGTTGGATTGGCAATTTTGTCTGCGCTCGGAGCCGAATCTTTTTCAGTCGTAACCCTTGGGTATGAGATACCGCATGCGCACGTGTGGATAGTCCCGCGTTTTCCGAACGACGGCCACTCTGGCGTGATTGATTGGAACAATGTGAAAAGTTTTTCAAGGGAAGACATGCAAAAAATTGCTGATGCGATAAGGATACAGTTGGGAGGCGGTTAAATGGATTTAAAAGAAATGGTAGAATTCCAGAAAAAATTTGGCAAAAAACATGGTTGGAAGTGGGACGGTGAAAATGAAAAGGAAATTCTGGAGAGACTTAAATATGTAGCAATTGCTATTGCTGGCGAATCTGGTGAGTTTGCTAACATAGTCAAGAAAGCTTTGAGGGAAAATTTTCCAGAAGGAAAATTGCCGGACGAAGAAAAAATGAAGAAATTGAAAGATGAACTCGCTGACATTTTCATATACACGCTTCTTGCTAGCATAGTTTTGAAAATGGATCTCGAGGAAGAATATTTGAGGAAAATGAAACACAACGAGGAGAAATATAAAAATCTGGAAAAGTTATAGAGATTCTAGAAACAAATTAAATAAAGAGATGTTTGGTGGTGAGACCGTTTAATAAACAAAACAAGGTAGTTGAATTGACAATAAAACCTGCTGTTGAATTTATCAACAAAATTGAGTCGGGTAGCAAGGTTGTCATAGCACACGGTCATGATAACGATAGCATATGCTCAGCAGTTGTTCTTTACAAGCTTCTGAAAAAATTAAAGAATATCGATGTTGAACTTTTCTCTACAAAAGACAACTTTGCACTACGCGATGAGGATGTTGACGAAATAGCGAAAAGTGGCCCTACACACATAGTCGTTGTAGACATAGCGCATGCGGCGTCCACAGAACACGTACAAAAAACTCTGTCTTCTCACGACTCTCTCGTGATTGATCATCATGAACCGATAAAAATTTCAGGAGTGGTTTATTGCAATCCCAGAAATTATGAGAAGAAAATTTATATGCCGGTAAGTTACATTGTTTATAAGATTTATGAAAAATTTTTTGACTCTTCTGAAATTGCATGGATTGCGGGTATAGGCGTTCTTTCCGATCATGCTGTTTCCATTGCTACCGATCTTTTCGATCAGATAAAAAGAAAAGCACCGAGACTATTAGGACGAACTGATTTGAAGGAAGAAGATTTGTTCTCTTATTCCATCATCGGAACTTTGGCGAAAATACTGGACAGCGCTAGAGTAGTCGAAGGAAGAATTGGATCTACACTTGCTGCTAGAACTCTTGCCCGAGTTAAATCTTACGAAGAAATAATAAACTCTGGTAATGGCGATTCAGCTAAACTAATGGTGTGGTCAGAAATCGTGAGGAAAGAATTCAAGAGACTAGTCGCAGATTTTAACAAGAAAAGAAAATTAATAAAAAGGAATATAATTTTTTACGAAATACCGTCCAAACTATTTATCAAATCTAGTTTGGCTGGATATTTGATACAATTTTTCAAAGACAAAATTTTGGTTGTTGCACAGAAAACAGATGGTGAGTTTGATATTAGTTTCAGGAGAGGCGATAATGTTAAAACAGATTTGAACAAAACGGCTAAGAAGTCGATTAGGGGAATACCAAATTCTCAAGGTGGAGGTCATGAAGCTGCTTCTGGAGCTAGAGTCCCTATTAAATACATCAGCCAATTCCTTAAACAACTCTGAGGACCGGAAGTCCACTCCCTCAAAATCTATGTATGATTAAATGAGAAATTAATTTTAGTGGATGCAAAATGGAGTGCATAACTTGCAAATCGCCGAGGGTTTCTAGATTTGTCGATTTCTTTGGTTCTACCAGAATTTTCTGCAGAAACTGCTGGGTAAGTTTTCCCGAATCAAATTTGGCAGTTAACGATACTAGAAAAAATGTTCACATAAATTTCGGGGCAATAAGGAGGTCGGATTTTTATTAACACTCTAGCACATGCGGAAATTGCATTGATAATTGATCGTGGCGTGAAGAAAGTTCGTGTTAACGTTTTCAAAGATGGAAAAGTTACAGGATTCTTGAGGCCAGTTAATTCTTTTAACAAATGGAGGGCGCGGGACTGGTAACCGGGAGGATTCCAACCTGATTTAGTTTTAAAGTCCTTGGCCCTCCAACTTTTTCTTAAATAATCGGGCGGAAATCTTCTTTGTATGTGTCCAAGACTATAAGAGTCTCCGTTCTCGAAATGTTTTTCATTTTGAGTATTTTCTTGACGAAATTACTGAGTTCTTCAGAATCTCGAAATCTCGCTATTACAACAACATCTGTGCTGCCCGTTACAGAGTAAACTCCGCAAACATTTGGAAGATTTGTTATAGAATCCTCAATTTTTCCAAAACCTTTTTTATTCTCAAATATTTCGATGATTGCTGTTATTTTGTATCCAACCTTCAAAGGATTGATTAATGCAGTATAGCCTCTAATCGCTTTATGCTTCTGCAATTTGTACAAATGTTCTCTAACAGTTCCAACAGAATTATTTATCATCGCGGCCATTTCCCTAAGAGACATTCTTGGATCCATCATTAATGTGCGCAGAACTTTTTTGTCTATTTCATCTAAAATAAGTTCAGACTCATCTTTTTTCGTCCTTTTCATAATGTTCAGATTTTGGACATTTTTTGACACATTTGTACCAAATTTTCTGATTTTTCTGAACATATGTATCAATTTAGTGAGAAAAAGTATATATTTGTGATTATTGGTCTTTCAATTGTGAGTAATGTGGTATTAATGGCAGAAGCTGGAAGAGTCAGTAGAAACCTGAGCTGGAACCCCCCAACCAAGAGATACTATTCGGACATGGGAAGAGTCATATGCCCTTCCTGCAATAACGATGTAAATGTAAGAGACTTAATTGAGAAGAGGGGCACAATAACTTGCAAAAACTGCAAAAGATGAAACTTGGGGAGTTAACTTTTCTTACGCATTACTACGAACATATGGTGCTTCTCATAAGGGTCGAGTTCAACTTTTTCTATAACATCAAAATATTTTTCCAGCTCTTCCAGTGCTTCTTTGTAAACTTCCCTTGGTTCTTTTGTGACATCTATGCTCTGCGATTTAATTGCAATTATTGCATAGCCGCCTTGCTTCAAAAATTTCTCGCAATTTCTAATTAGTATGGGAACTTGGTCATCGCTTGCCACATCTTCAAATACTAAATCCACTTTTTCTAAAATCAAGCTTTCGTATTCTTCTGGTTTTCTCGCATCGCCAAGTATCGGTACGATGTTGCCTCTTTTTTCAGCAACAGGAATCAATTCTCGCAAAACTCTCTCGCTGATTTCAACTCCATATATTATTCCATCCTTCTGAATTATGTCGGAAAAATGCGAAGCAGTTGTGCCGCTAGCAATCCCGAGATACAAAATTTTCATTCCTTTTTTGATTGGAAAGTTCTTTAGACCTTTTTTGATTGCTGCGGCTGGTTTGCTTCTAGTAAAATCCCAAATTCTATATTCTGTATTATTTTCTTTAACCAATTCTTCTCCGTAAACTTTTTGCCCAGGAATTAAATTAATAGTTGCAAAATTTTTTGCAAAAAATAAAATTCCATCGAATCTGGTTTTGTTTTTCATTTTTTCACATCTATTTTGTATCTGAGCAGTTTTTCCATGTTTAAATCAAAATAAAATTTCCCTTCAAATTTTTTCCCTCTATCAAAAGAGGCAACCAGTAAATGTCATCCGGCCACATTTCGTCATAAGGTATTTCGTTTATACCGAACCATTTTAATTCTCCTTCGTCGCTTATTTTTAATTCACCTTGGAAATTTTTGACAGAAAATAAGTGCACGATAAAAAATGCTTGATCTCCTTTGAAAAATGTTAGCGTTCCATTTTTTGTAAGCTTATTAATTTTCTTTCCGGATTCTTCAAAAACTTCTCTGACAACTCCCTGTTCTATAGTTTCATTCTTTTCTATTTTGCCACCCAACCCGTTCCATTTTCCTTTGCTAATTCCTCTAGAGGCGCGTTTTAGAAGTAACTTATCGCCATTGATTATTTCGCAAAGGGTTGCTTCTATCATAGAATCAGTCCTTAGAATTTAATATTGTTTTTACTTTTTCTTGAAGTTCTTTTTTAAGCTTCTCGCCTTTGTATTCTTTTGAATAGTAATCCAGCTTGGCTGCAATAGAAAACTTTGAAGCCATTGTTCTTGCGATCTTTCCGCGCTTGCTATCTGGAG
Organism: uncultured archaeon; assembly: GCA_964373485.1. Taxonomy (GTDB): domain Archaea; phylum Aenigmatarchaeota; class Aenigmatarchaeia; order CG10238-14; family SCSR01; genus JABABT01. The sequence goes on along the minus strand of CAYJUY010000001.1, from coordinate 5,444 downwards.
CGTTTTGGATGAACGGGTGTGAGAATATTATTCCATGTCTTGGTGATTTTCCTTTTCCATGCAAAAACCTGAAAAGAGCTTTCTCCGCACCAATTAATTGAACTGTAGATGAGGGCACTCTGGATAGTCTTTCTAAACCACCAGCTTTGGCAATTAGTTTAGTTGCAAGAGACGCGCCTGCAAGGTCTAGCAGATTTGGTGCGATTTGTTTTAGTACTGCTTCCACATATTTTGCAATTTCTTCGCGCAACTTTAACATATCCAAAATCTTGGATGCAAAGTTTTGCATCATTTTTATGTCATCATCAGAAAAATCCGCGCCCATACTTTTTTGTTTAAACTGATCCAACTCTGGGTCGGATATCGCTTCCCTGGAACCGAATTTTGAGACGAGGGTGGCAAATTTCTCATGATTCGAAACTGCTCTGTCCATTTCTGGAAAATGGAGCCCATACCACTCGCGAAGACGTTCCATCGAAATGTTTATCGACTTGTCAAGATCTTCAAGTGCGCCATTAGCTTGGATAACTAAACTATCCCTTTGAACGGCCCTTTTAATTTTTACTTTCGTCAGTTCTATGTTTGTTTTCGTCAAAAATTGATTTAATTCGGATTGGTCTTTTACAAACTTGTGTTCGATTGCGAGTTTTCTTAGGTTGTCCCTGATAAATTGTTCTGCGGAATTGTTTGGTTCTGTATGTTTTACTCCAGATTTCCTATAACCGAAAACAAATTCTCTGAATCCCTTTTTGCCGAGTTGATCTTTTATTTGTTTCTCTTCATCAAGCAACTCTATTTCAGAAGTCTTGAATTTTTCAGCGGCTAAACGAGAATCTTTTGGAAAAGGTCTGAACGACAAAATTTTATTGTTCTCGTCTAGTGCGAATACGCCGATTATTGTAGGCACGAGATATGCTTTCATGGTGATACCAGCAGGTTATTTATTATTTAGATAGGTTTAATAATGTTTGATGGAAACGCAAACAAAATCCATCGTGAGAAAGGTATTTCCTGAAAAAGAAGAATGGTCGCACAAAGGAGATTATGGGAAGTTGCTTGTAATTGCTGGTAGCGAGATATTTACCGGATCTCCAACACTAATTGGGCTTGCCGCATTCAGGACAGGTGTTGACATGGTCTATCTTTCTGGGCCGAAGAGAGCAATGGATGTTGCGGCCTCGCTTTGCCCGACTTTCGTCACACTCCCGCTAGATGGAGGCTACATAGAGAAACGGCATCTGAGCGATATTTTAGATTTTGCGCAAAAGATGCGGGTTAATGCGCTTGTGATTGGACCGGGTCTCTGGCGAAATGAGAAAACAAAGAAAGCCGTTGTTGACATAGTTGAAGGATTTGAAATACCGATGGTCATTGATGCCGATGCTGTGCGTGCCATTGCACCTTACAGAGGAATTTTGCACGGGAAGGAAAATGTATTGACTCCCCATGCCAACGAGTTTTTAGATTTAACCGGAGTCGAGCCCACAACAAAAATAGAGGAAAGGGCGCAGACTGTGAAAGTTTGGGCAAAGAAATTAGGTACGACGATAGTTTTGAAGGGGCACATCGATGTTATTTCTGACGGAAAAAGCGTTGCAATTAACAAAACTGGAAACGTTCACATGACGAAAGGTGGTTTCGGGGACACTCTTACAGGAATATGTGGTGCTCTCATTGCGAGAAGGAAGAACAAGGTAGATGTGTACGATGCTGCTTGCGCCGCTGCTTACATAAATGGCAAGGCCGGAGATCTTGCCGCGAAAGAAAAGCGCGAGGGGCTTATGCCGATGGACGTCATAGAAAAAATTCCAGAAGTAATCAAAGAAGGCTGAAACGACATCTTTTTATTCGTTCGTGATTCAAATCTGTTAGATTGATATGCCGCTCGGTCTTGTCCTCACAATGACTTTAACAATGCTCTTACTTTTCGGTTTTCTATTCGGACTTATTGCAGTTGTTGGGTTGTATTTCGATCTGAGCGGTTATTTGGTGGTTGCGATGGCTGTTGGAATTATTATTTTACAGTGGGCAATAGGTCCAGCAATTATCAGATGGACGACAAACATGCGAGAAATGAAACCTAGGGAATATCCGTGGATCGAAGAGTTCGTGAAGGAACTTTGCAACAAACAAAAACTCAAAATGCCAAAACTTTGCATTGTTAATAGCGGGCAACCGAACGCGTTTGTTTTCGGGAGAACAAATTCATCTGCAACACTTTGCGTCACTCAGGGACTTTTGAAAAATTTAAATAAAGACGAAGTTAAAGGCGTGCTTGCACATGAAGTTGGGCACATAAAACACAATGATATGGTGTTAATGGTTGTAGTTTCTGCAATTCCAATAATAGCTTTCTTTGTTGCAAGATTTCTTTTGTTTGCACCTAGACAAGGTGATAGAAGAGACGTTGGTTATCTAATTTTAGTTGGAGCGGCCGCTTGGGTAGTATATTTTGTGACGAATTTGCTGGTGATGTTCTTCTCTAGAATAAGAGAATATTATGCAGACAGATTTGGTGGGACTAATTTCAAACCACAGGCTCTTGCAAGCGCACTCGCAAAAATAACATATGGACTTGGATTAAGCAAAGAGGATTTCAGCGCTGCGGCGAGATCATTTTTCATTGTAGACCCGTACACATCACATTTTGAAATATCCCATTTCTCGAATGAGTACTCCGATTTCCACATAACAAAAGACGAGGTAAAGAAGGCTATGGAGTGGGAAAAGAAAAATCTTTTTGCGAGAATCTCAGAATTGTTCCGAACCCACCCATTGACAATAAAACGCCTGCGGGCTCTTCACGAATTAGAATCGGGGTTGGCTAAATGAAATCTGATGAGTTAATTTTTTTACTTTCGAAGGATTCTTCATATTTGTTTCAGGCTTCTAACGAAAAAATCAATACTGCAAATGGTTGGTTCAATTTATCAGAAATTAAAAAGAAAAATTTTGGGGATAAAATAAAATCAAGTACAGGAAAAGTTTTTACAATTGTTAAACCGACACTGATAGATATTTTGAAGAAGCGTGTGAAGAGATCTGCTCAAGTTATATTGCCGAAGGATATTGCATCGATAATAACGAATACCGGAATCTTTGGTGATGTGTTGGTTGTTGATGCAGGAACTGGTACTGGTTACCTAGCGATTTTTCTTGCAAAACTTCTGCAGAAAGGAATAATTGTTACATACGAATCCGACAAAGAATTTTTCAAAATCGCGCGGAAAAATATTCGGGCAGCTGATGTTGGAAATGTAAAAATAAGAAATAAAGATGTGACAAAAGGAATACAGGAAAAAAATGTTGACTTGGTTGTTTTGGATTTGAAGAATGCTCCTGTAGTAGTTAAACATGCATACAAATCTTTGAAAGTTGGTGGTTGGTTAAGTGTTTATTCTCCAACTGTCGATCATCTAATTAAAATTACAAAAATTGTGAAGAGAATAGGTTTTGGTGAAATGAAAATTGTAGAGAATATAGAACGAGAATGGCAGGCGATAAAAACTGTTAGGCCGAAAACAGTTGGATTAATGCATACTGGTTTCCTAACTTTCGCAAGAAAGATTTGATGTTTAATTATTAATGCATAATTTCTATTCAGGGGTTGTCGGCTAGCTTGGTCTAGGCTCCGAGCCTCGGGAACAATTTCACTCGAGCATGCTCGTGACCTGGGTTCAAATCCCAGCAACCCCATTGATTAATTGGAATGATTTTATGGTGAGTAGAAAGGACCGAATAAAAATTTTGTTCTTACCTGTAATACTTGTTGCATCTTTGGCTTTCATAGTTGTATCTGGAATGAAATTGTTGTTCGAAGCCCCCAGGCCGTGCGAATTTTTGGACTCTTGCCCAGACAGTTATTCTTTTCCGAGTAGACATACTGGCGTTGCTTTCGCTGTTGCAACAATGTTGTCATTAAACGTCAAGAAAGTTTGGTACAGAATTTTGTTTTTTGTAATTGCTACGACTGTTGGTTATTGGAGAATTGCAATAGGTTTTCATACGGTATACGATATTATAGGTGGCGCAATTGTAGGAATAATTGTTGGAGTTTTTGTTTATTATTTTGTGAAAAAATTCCGAGGAGCTATTCGCCAACGAAAGTAGTAAATTTCTTGTTAAGAATTCTCGATTCTCCAACTTGTTTTTTGATTGATGTGGCTACAGTTTTTCCAATTATTTTTGACAAACTTTCGATTGGAACTTTTCTCAAATCGTTCAACGTTCTTAACCCAGCGCTGAATAGTTTGCGAGCTCTAACTCTTCCAACCTGATCCAGTCTAACCAAAGGAACAAGCTCTTCTTTTATTCCATATCTCAATCTGATTTTAAGTTTTCTTATCTCGTTGAGCAATTCTTTTCGCCCTAGCAACACAGTTAGTTCGTGCAAAGAGTATACAAGCCAATCTATAGTCTCCAACTTGCTTCTCATTTCTCCTGGAGCAATTCTAAATTCCGTAAGAATTTTATCGTCTGTAGACTCGTTAATCCAAGATTCGAAAAGCATTGCGGTTTTCAAAGACCTGACAAAATCGTCAAACTCCAAGTCCCACTCCTCCGGCACATCTTGCAGAAACAGTTCATCGCGTTCTGAAAGAATGTTTCCTATATCTGCAAACTCGCTTGTCTTTGGCGACAACTTTGGTTCCATTTCTCTTGCGCTGCAAACTGCATGTAGGAAGCTGAAATAATTGTGTTTCTGTTCTTTCGCGCGATTCAATTTTTCTATGAAATTATGAGCTGTCAACGGATCTATGTAGAGTTCTGAAACTCTTTCGCCTATCCTCGTTGCTTCTATCTTGTCTTTGGAGTAGTTTATGAAATCCCACTCGACAAGCTGTCCAAGTATCTCGATTAACTTATCTGAAATGACTGAATTGTCGCCATATTGGAATGAGTAAAAAGTTTTTGAAAAGAAATCAAGCAAAGAATCTTCTGTATTAACAAAACCACTTGCTATCAGAGCTAGCGTGTGCATTCTAAGAACTGGTTCCATTGCCAATTTTGATCTTATTTCCTCGACATCTCCTTGTATGAATCTCTCTACAAGCTCAGATGCTTCATCCTCCGATTTTGCAACAAGTATCGCTTCCCCAAACTCATCATATTTTGGTCTTCCTGCCCGACCACTCATTTGCCTGTACTCCATTACAGGAATATACGACGAACCGATTCCAGAATAGTACCTCTTCGCGTCCCTTATCACAACTCTGAAAGCTGGGAGATTAACACCAAGAGCAAGAGTTGGTGTAGAAGTTATTACCTTGATTAAACCATTCCTGAAATTTTCTTCAATCAATCTTTTTTGTTTGCCCATTAAACCTGCATGATGAAATGCTGTTCCGTGTTTTACACAAAAAGCAAGTCTCTTACATTGTTTTGTTGGAGATTCGAGAACATCCAAAATTTCTCCAGAAAGTTTTGAGAGTTTAGATTTTTCA